>NZ_BAAHBM010000101.1:0-10253 GCF_054776675.1 Angustibacter aerolatus | reverse complement strand
CTGCGACCCCGGCGCCGGCGCCCGGTAGGTGACGACGGTGCCGCCGCCGCGGCCGCGCCGGGTCTCGACCATGACGGCCTCGCGCAGCGACGCGATCGCCTCGCGCAGCGTCGTGCGGCTCACGCCGAGCGTCTCGGCCAGCTCGCGCTCGGGCGGCAGGTGCTCGCCACCGGCGAACACCCCGAGCCGCACGCTGGTGGCCAGCTGCTCGACCGTCGCCTCGAACGCGTTGCCGTCGCGCACCGGCCGCAGCACCGCCGACGGCAGCCGGCGGGCGGCACCCGCGAGCGGCACCGCCCCCTCCCCGACAGGTGTCACGAGTCGAAGATCTCCGCGGCGGCCTTGCTGCCGTGGCCCATCGGCACGTCCTTCATGAAGTGCTTGCGGCCGCGGACGAACCACATGACCGTCGCGATGAGCAGCACCACCACCACCGCGACCGGCGCGTAGTTGAAGGTCGAGGAGTTCACCGGCGAGGCGGGCGGCAGCATGAACAGGACCACGATGAACACGACCCACACCACCGCGATCCAGCCGATCACCGCGCTCCAGCGGCCCAGGTTCCACCGGCCCGGCACGAAGTCGGGGTTGGTGCGCCGCAGGTACACCGGCACCACGTAGGCGATGTAGAGCCCGATGACCGCGATCGACGTCACGGCGAAGTACGCCACCAGGCTCTTCAGCGCCGGCAGCGTCAGCACCACCGAGCAGACGACGCAGAGCCAGATCGAGTTGGTCGGCGTGCCGGTGCGCGGGTTGACCTTCGCCCACAGCCGCGAGCCCGGCAGCGCGCCGTCCCGGCTGAACGCGAACGACATCCGCGAGTTCGCGGTCACCGAGGCCATGCCGCAGAAGAACTGGGCGACCGCGCAGATCGCCAGCAGGAACTCGCCGGTGTGCCGGCCCGCGGCGTCGATGAAGATCTGCGCCGGCGGCAGCCCGGTCTCGCTGGTGCGGGCGCCCTCGTAGTCCTGGATGGAGGCGGTGACGGCGATCAGCAGCACCCAGCCGGCCAGGATCGACACCCAGACGCTCGACACGATGCCGCGCGGCGCGCTGATCGCGGCGTTCTTCGTCTCCTCCGCCACGTGCGCCGACGCGTCGTACCCGGTGTAGGTGTACTGCGCCATGAGCAGGCCGATCAGGAACACGTAGACCGCGCTGTTCCAGCCGTTGTGGTTCTCGTAGTGCCCGAACGTCCAGCCGATCGACTGGTGCCGGTCGGGCACGATCGCGAGCACGGCCACGATGATCGCGACGCCGGCGAGGTGCCACCAGGCGCTCACGTTCGACAGCAGCTTGACCGCCGTGACGCCGAAGGTGTTGAGCAGCCCGTGGATCGCGATGATGACCAGGAACACCACGAACGTCTTGAGCAGCGTCACCTCCAGCCCGAAGACCAGGCTGAACAGCGCCGTCCAGGTGACCGCCGCCCCGTAGTCGATGGCCGCGGTGACGGCGACCTCGCCGAGGAAGTTGAACCAGCCGACGTACCAGGCCCAGGCCTCGCGGTTGCGCCGGGCCAACCGTCCGGCCCAGAAGTACAGGCCGCCCGCGGTCGGGTAGACCGAGCAGACCTCGCCCATGGCCAGCGCCACGCAGAGCACGAAGACGCCGACCACCGGCCAGCCGACGGTGATGGCGACCGGGCCACCGCTGTTCATCGCGATCAGGTACGAGGTGATGCACCCGGCGAGCACCGAGATGATCGAGAACGAGACGGCGAAGTTGCTGAAGCCGCTCATCCCGCGGTGCAGCTCCTGCTTGTAGCCGAGCTCCGCGAGCGCTGCGGAGTCGGCGTCGGCGTGGGGGTCGAGGGTCTGGTCGGAGGCCATGCGCACCACCTGTGGGCACGTGGACCGGCTCAGGCCTGGCCGGTCGCTAGGGCACCGGATCCTGCTCCTGGGCGCGGCGCGCGTCAATGGTGCGCAGAGCGTGTTTTTCACCGTCGCGCGCCGCGACCGAGCGGCCGATCGCGACGCACCAGGCCGACAGCACCAGGATCTGCACCCGCTGCGGCCAGCCGAGCAGGTGCGGCAGGTCGGCGTACCGCCCAGCGAGCACCACCGCACCGGACGCCGCCGCGAGCAGCGCCGTCGCGAGGTGCACGCGTCCGCGTCGGACGGCGGACGGCTCACCCGGGCGCCGCGACCGCTCGGCGAGCCACAGCAGCAGCGCCCCCGCCAGGGCCCCGCCGACGGCCAGCACGCGGGCGACCTCGTGCGCCGCGGCGCCGGCGTCGAACGGGCACGGCGCCGCACCGGGGACGGGGGTGCAGGTCTCCGGCACCAGGGCGGCCGCCGCCGTGGCCGCCGCGCTGGCCAGCACCGCGAGCAGGCCGGCTCGCCACCGCCGCCCGCGGTCGCCGGTGCGCAGCCCCCACGCGGCCAGCACCGCGAGCAGCACCGAGGAGGTGACGTCGCCGGCCCGGAACGCCGCGGCCCACGGCCGGCCCACGGCCTGCAGGTCGCTGACGAGCGTCGTCGCGACCGGGCTGCGTGACGGCAGCACCCACTCGAGCAGGAAGTTGGCGCCGAGCACCCCGGCCAGCGCGCCCAGGCCGGGTGCCCCCCGGGAGCTGCCCCGCACCGTCCGCTGCACGGGTCGATGGTGGCCCGACCCCGCCGCGGGGCGTGCACCGGGCCCCATACGCTGGCCCGGATGAGCCAGGGGCGGCCGGACGTCGGCGGGGCGGGCGGGGTGCGACGCCGCGTGCCCGCGCTGGTCGCGTGGGTGGTGCGGGGCGTGGCGCTGCTGTCGCTGCTGGCGCTGCTCACGCCCGACGGCGAGCGGCACCGGCACGACGTCCGCGACGCCGTCACCGACGGCACGGCGCTGGCCGTCGTCATCGCGCTGGCCGCGGTGATGCTGGTGCTGGCTCGCGCGCTGTCGCACCGCAAGCGCCGGGCCTGGCGGGTGGTGCTCGGCCTGGTGCTCGTCGCGGCGGTGCTCTACCTGCGCGTGCGGCAGTGGGAGGCGGCCGGTCTCAACCTGGCGATGGCCGCGCTGCTGGTGTGGACGCGCGAGGAGTTCAGGGCCCAGGCCGAGCCCGCGTCGCGCTGGACGGCACTGCGCGCGGCCGTGCTCATGGGGAGCGTGTCGTTCTTCGCCGGCCTGGCGATCACCGCGCGCACGGCGCCGGACGCGACCGGGTGGGCGGCGGTGCGCGAGACGCTGCGCGGGCTGGTGGGCCTGGTGCCCGACCTGCCCTACCGGCGGCGCGAGCTCGGCGACCTCACCAGCGTGGCGCTGACCGGCCTGGGCGTCGCGACGGTCGGCGTGGTGCTCGTCGTGCTGCTCACCCCGCGCCGCAAACCCGCGCTGCTGCTGCCCGAGGACGAGGCCCGCGTGCGGGTGCTCCTCGACCGGCACGGCGACCGCGACTCGCTCGGCTACTTCGCGCTGCGCCGCGACAAGACGGTGCTGACCTCGCCCAGCGGCAAGGCCGCCGTGGCCTACCGGGTGGTCGGCGGCGTCTCCCTCGCGGCCGGCGACCCGCTCGGTGACCCCGAGGCCTGGCCCGGTGCCATCGCGGCCTGGCTCGCCGAGGCGCAGCGCTACGCGTGGACGCCGGGTGTGCTCGGTGCCAGCCAGGAGGGTGCGACCGCCTACGTGCGGGCCGGGCTCGACGCGCTCGAGATCGGCGACGAGGCGGTGCTCGACCTCACGACGTTCTCGCTGCAGGGGCGCGAGATGCGGGTCGTGCGGCAGGCCGTCGCCCGCGCCGTCCGCGCCGGGTACGCCGCGACCGCGTGCCGCCAGCGCGACCTCGACGAGGCCGGGATCGCGGAGCTGACCGCCGCCGTCGACGCCTTCCGCGACGGCGAGGTGGAGCGCGGGTTCTCGATGGCGCTCGGTCGGGTCGGCGACGCGGCCGACCCCGACGTCGTCGTCGTCCGGGCCAGGGACGGCGAGGGCCGGCTGGTGGCGGTGCTGACGCTGGTGCCCTGGGGGTCGGACGGCCTCTCGCTCGACGTCATGCGGCGCGCCCGCGACAGCGAGAACGGCACGATGGAGCTGCTCGTCGCGACGCTGGCCGAGCAGGCGCAGGTCCTCGGCGTCCGGCGGGTGTCGCTGAACTTCGCGGTGTTCCGCTCGGCGCTCGAGCGCGGCGGCCAGGTGGGCGCCGGGCCGGTGCTGCGGCTGTGGCGGTCGGTGCTGCTGTGGGTCTCGCGCTGGTGGCAGATCGAGTCGCTCTACCGCGCGAACGCCAAGTACCGCCCCGACTGGGTGCCGCGCATGGTGTGCTTCCCGCGGGCCGGCGACCTGCCGCGGGTAGCCGTCGCCGCGTTGCAGGCGGAGGCGTTCGTGGTGCGGCCCGACCTGCAGCGCTGGCTGCGGCCGCGGCGCTGAGCCGGCTCAGACGAGCCGGGTCATCCAGCCGTGCCGGTCCTCGGTGCGGCCGTACTGCACGTCGAGCAGCGTCTCGCGCACCCACGCCGTGACCTCGCCGGTGCCGCCGTCGCCGGCGACCGCCTCGCCGTCGGGCCAGGCCAGCCGGCCGATCGGCGTCACGACCGCGGCGGTGCCGCAGGCGAACGCCTCGGTGATCCGGCCGGACGCCGCGCCCTGCTGCCACTCGGCGATGTCGAACGGCCGCTGCTCGACGGTCAGGCCGCGCTCGCCCAGCAGCGTGATGATCGAGTCGCGGGTGACGCCCTCGAGGATCGAGCCGCTGGTCGGCGGCGTCACGACGGTGCCGTCGTCGAGCACGAAGAAGACGTTCATGCCCCCGAGCTCCTCGACCCAGCGGTGCTCGGCGGCGTCGAGGAACACCACCTGGTCGCAGCCGTGCTCGGCGGCCTCGAGCTGCGGCAGCAGGCTCGAGGCGTAGTTGCCGCCGCACTTCGCGGCGCCGGTGCCGCCCGCGCCGGCCCGGCTGTACTCCTGCGACAGCCACAGCGACACCGGCTGCACGCCGCCGGCGAAGTACGCGCCGGCCGGCGAGGCGATGACGCAGTAGGTGATCTCGGCCGCGGGGCGCACGCCGAGGAAGGCCTCGGAGGCGAACATGAACGGCCGCAGGTAGAGGCTCTTCTCGCCGTCGCCGGCGGCCGGCACCCAGTCGAGGTCGGCCTCGACGAGCGAGCGCACCGACCCGATGAAGTCCTCGGCCGGCAGCTCGGGCAGCGCGAGCCGGCGCGCGGAGCGCTGGAAGCGCGCGGCGTTCTGGTCGGGCCGGAACGCCCACACGCTGCCGTCGGCGTGGCGGTACGCCTTCAGGCCCTCGAAGATCTCCTGCGCGTAGTGCAGCACCGCGGCCGACGGGTCGAGCTGCAGCGGGCCGTAGGGCACGACGCGACCGTCGTGCCAGCCGTCGCCCGTCGTCCAGGTGACGGTGACCATGTGGTCGGTGAAGACCTTGCCGAACCCCGGGTTCGCGAGCACCTCGGCCCGCCGCTCGGCGGTCGCGAGCCGGTCGTTGCGCTTCAGCAGGAAGTCCATGGACATCCGACTACCGTAGTGCAACCGCCGTGCCGCGGCGTCAGCCGTCCGAGGCTGCTGCGGCCAGGGCGTCACCGATCTGGGACGTCGAGCGCGACCCGGCCGACGCGCGGCCGGCGAGGTCGGCGGCGACGGCCGCCTCGACCCGCGCCGCGGCGTCCGGCAGGCCGACGTGCTGCAGCAGCAGGGCCACCGACAGCACCGTGGCGGTCGGGTCGGCCTTCCCCTGGCCGGCGATGTCGGGGGCCGACCCGTGCACCGGCTCGAACATGCTCGGCGCCGTGCGCTCGGGGTTCACGTTGCCGCTCGCCGCGAGGCCGATGCCGCCGACGACCGCTGCCGCGAGGTCGGTGACGATGTCGCCGAACAGGTTGTCGGTGACGATCACGTCGAACCGCGAGGGGTCGGTGACCAGGAAGATCGTCGCGGCGTCGACGTGCAGGTAGTCGGTCGTGACGTCGGGGAACTCGGCGCCGACGGCCTCGACGGTGCGCCGCCACAGGTGCCCGGCGTACGAGAGCACGTTGTGCTTGTGCAGCAGCGTGAGGTGGCGGCGCGGCCGGGCCTGGGCGCGGGCGAACGCGTCGCGCACCACCCGCTCGACGCCGAAGCGGGTGTTGACGCTCACCTCGGTGGCGACCTCGGCCGGCGTGCCCACCCGCAGCGCCCCGCCGTTGCCGGTGTACGGGCCCTCGGTGCCCTCGCGCACGACGACGAAGTCGATCTCGCCCGGGTCGGCCAGCGGCGTGCGGACGCCGGGGAACAGCCGAGCCGGGCGCAGGTTCACGTACTGGTCGAGCTCGAAGCGCAGACGAAGCAGCAGCCCGCGCTCGAGCACGCCGCTCGGCACACCGGGGTCGCCGACGGCGCCGAGCAGGATCGCGTCGTGCCCGCGGATCTCCTCCAGCACCGAGTCGGGCAGCGTCTCGCCGGTGGCGTGCCAGCGCCGCGCCCCGAGGTCGTAGTCGGTGAGCTCGAGCCGGACGCCGTCCGATGCGGTGGCCGCGTGCAGCACCTTCAGGCCCTCGGCCACCACCTCGCCCCCGATGCCGTCACCCGGCACCACGGCGATCGAGACGGACGACGGCGGCTGGGCTGCGGACGGCTGCGTCATGCCCGGCACGCTAGCCGCCGTCCCACATCGCGGGCGGCCCGTCTCGGGACGTGGACGCTACCGCACCCGGACCGACAGCACCTTCGAGGTGGCGGGCTTCACCGTGCTCGAGCCGCCGTAGGCCGCGGTCACCGAGCGGGTGCCCCGGCGCGGCAACCGCACCTTCAGCACGGCCCGGCCGCTCGACACCTTCGCGGTGCCGAGCGAGCGCGTGCCGTCGCGGAAGGTGACCGTGCCGGTGGCGGACGACGGCGCCACCGTCGCGGTCAGCGCCACGGTGGTGGTGGTGCGCACCGAGGTGCTGGACGCCTTGAGCGACACCGCCGCCGCGCGCTTGCCCACCGTCAGCGTGCGCACGGCGGAGGTGCTGGCGGCGAAGAGCCCGCCGCCGGCGTACCGGGCGGTGAGCCGGTGGGTGCCCACGCCGAGCACCGGGGCGGTGAGCTTCGCGGTGCCCGCCGAGAGGGTGGCGCGCCCCAGGGAGGTCGACCCGTCGTAGAACGTCACCGTGCCGGGCGCGGTGGTCGGGGCGAGCCGGACGGTGAGCACCGGACGGCCGCCGTAGGCGTACGACGTGGCGCTCGAGGTCAGCGCCGCGGTGACCGCCTGCTGCACCGTGACCGTGACCGCGCGCGAGAGCGGCGAGGTGGTGTACCCGCGCGCCGCCTCGGTCGCGGACGGCACCAGCTGGGCGGTCAGCGCGTGGCTGCCGACGCCCAGCGCCAGACCGGGCACCTGCACGGTGGCGCCGCCCGACGTCGCGCTCGACGGCACCACCTTCGACGCGACGAGCCGGCCGGCGTCCAGGAAGCGGACGGTGCCGCCCACGGCGCCGGGCGTCGTCGTCGCGGTGAGCGTCGTGCCCGCACCCGACCGCACCGTCGCCGCCGAGGCGGTCAGCGCGACGGCCGTGCCGCTCGACACGGAGACCACCTCCGCGGACGTACCGGGGGTGCCGGCACCGGCACCGGTCCGGTTCAGGTGGTGCAGCAGCAGCAGCTTGGAGCCGCGGTCGCCCGCGCCGGCGCCGACCGAGCGGTCGGCCGCAGCGCTCACCGCGTCGTGCCGCACCCGCAGCGTCGACGTCGCGTCGTCGAACCCGCCGACCGGGAACGCGCCGTCGGTCGTCGGCACCGCGGCACCGACGCCGGGCGAGCGCAGGTCGAACGACATCGGGTGGTCGCGGTCGCCCACGGCGTCCAGCACGCCGCTGGTCGCCGTCGAGCTCTCGACCCAGTAGCGCACGCGCGTCGAGGTCGGCTGCGCGACGTCGGCACCGTGCGGCAGGGCCTGCGCCATCGCGGGCAGCGCGAACGGCAGCACCATCACGTCGTTGTGGAACAGCCCGCTGTCCCAGGTGGGGTCGGCGGCGCCGACGTACTGCTGCGCGACGTCGGCACCGGGCACGTCGACCACCGCGCCCGGCACGCCGTCGACCACGTGCTGCAGCACGGCGACCATGACGTCGGTGCCGGGCACCCGGTCGTTGTGCAGCACCAGGTCGGGCTCGGCGTCGCCCTGCGTGTCGAACCAGACGGTGAACGTCGCGTAGGTCGGCGTGCGCCAGCTACCGCGGGTGGCGACCCCGATGTAGCCGAGGCCGAAGTCGGCGCTCGACTCGGGCTCGAACGGCTCCGCCACGTAGGGGGCCTCGCTGGCGGCCCCGACGAACGCGAGGTCGGCGGCGCGCTCCTCGGCGAAGGCGGTGCAGGGCCAGGTGCCGGTGTCGTCGCACGACGGCAGCGCCGGGCTCGTGCCCTGCAGCTCGAACGCGCTCACGCTGCTGAAGTAGGTCGAGGCGGCGTCCGGGTCGGCGTCGGTGTCGCCCTGCCGGACGCCGGTGCCGGTCAGGCCGAGCGAGCCGGTGGCCACCCGCGCCGCCGGCAGCGTCACCGTGGAGGCCGCCGCGCGCACGGCGGCCACCGGGTGCGGTGCGGCGTAGACCGGCAGCGCGACGGTGTCGGTCGGGTCGGCGGTGTCGGTGAGCACCAGCTGCGTCGACGCCTCGGTGTAGGTCGCACCACCGGTGTCGTCGCGCACCAGGTCGACGGTGTGCTGCAGGGCCGAGCGGTCGACCTGCACCCGCACCCGCACGGTGGCGCTGCCGCCGGCCGGCACGGCGACGGTCGAGCCGCCCGAGTCGCCGAGCGCCGAGAACCACACGCCGGACGCCTGCAGCGGCGCGGGCACCGGCATCGACAGCGCGTAGCTCCGCGCCGCGCCCGACAGGTTGCGGACCGTGACGGTGCGGGTCAGCACGGTGTCGGCCGAGACCGGGAGGTCGCCGAACGACACGCCGACCGCCCCGGGCGACCCGGCGACCGCGTCGGCGGTCGCCAGCGTGGTCGTCCGCGCCGCGGCGTCGACCTGCACCCGGCCGGCACCGGCGCGCACGGCGGCCACCGGCAGGGCCGGGTCGCCGCGACCGGTGACGGTGGCCGCGGTGTTCATGAGCGCGGCCTTGACCCGCTCGACGTCCCAGTCGGGGTGCAGCCCGCGCACGACGGCGGCCGCACCGGCCACCTGCGGCGAGGCCATCGACGTGCCGCTCATCGTGCGGGCGCCGGTGCCGCTGCGGCTGTTCGCGGCCGAGATCGTGACGCCGGGGGCCGCGACGTCGGGCTTCACCTCGCCGGCGGTGCCGAAGCCGCGCGCCGAGAAGGTCGCGATGTCGTCGACGGCGTCGGTGCGCACCGAGCGCACGCCGCCGGCGACGCCGCTGCCGTCGTCGCTGGCGGCCACCGCGATCACCCGGCTCGCCGACGCCGGCGAGCTCACGGCGTCGTGCAGGTCGCCGGTGTTGCCGGCTGCGGCCACCACGACGGTGCCCGCGGCGGCCAGCTGGTTCGCCGCCACGGCGTCCGGGTCGTCGGGCGAGGCGAAGTCGCTGCCGAGCGACAGGTTCACCACGTCCATCTTGTCGGTGAAGTCGCCGTCGTGGTCCGGGTCGGCCGCCCACTCCAGGGCCTGCGCCACCACCGCGGTGCCGCCGTCGCCGCAGCCGAACACCTTCACGGCGTACAGGTCGGCCTCGGGTGCCACGCCAGGCGCGACGGTCATCGTGCTGAGGTCGGTGCCCGACGTCCACGGGCCGGCGTAGGTGGCGCCGGACGACGTGACGCCGCGTCCGGCGGCGGTCGAGGCGACGTGCGTGCCGTGGGTGTCGCAGTCCATCGGGTTCGCGTCCGGCACCGGCGGGTGCGCCGGGGTGCCGTCGTAGGCGTCGCCGACGAGGTCGGTGCCCCCGACCACGACGCCGCCGGCCGGGTAGCTCGGCGGCTGGTCGTCGGCGTACAGCGCGGCCGACGCCGCGGCCTCGGTGCCCGGGCCGCCGAACGTCGCGTGCGTGTAGTCGACGCCGGTGTCGACGACGGCGATCTTGACCGCGCGGCCGGTCCCGGCGTCCGACCGGGTCGCCCAGGCGCGCGGCACGGCCTCGAGCGCGGCGGACCCGGCGTCGGCGAGGTGCTTGAGGGTGATCGGGTGCACGGCGCGGACGCCGGGCAGCTGCGCCAGCCGCGGCAGCCGCGCCGCATCGGTGCTGACGGCCACGCCGGCGTAGACCGCGCTCGTCGCGTACAGCACCTCGGCCGCCGTGGCCAGCTCGTCGAGGCGCTGCTCCAGCGCACGCTGTGCGGCACGCACGTCCTGCACCTGCGCCCGACCGGCGGCCCGGGCCCGCGCGCGGCCGCCG
>NZ_BAAHBM010000100.1:0-10256 GCF_054776675.1 Angustibacter aerolatus | reverse complement strand
CGCGGCCGGTGACCACCAGCGGGTCGGCGGCGCGCTGGCCGGGTTGCGCCGCACGCACCGCCGCGTCGAGGCCAGACGCCGGGCGCTGCACGAGCGGGTCGAGGCCGGCGCGCACCACCTGGGGGCTGCCCTCGCCGCGACCGCGCCCGACGGCTAGGTCGTCGACGCGGTCGGCATCACCAGCGCCGTGGCCACCGCCGCGAGACCCTCGCCGCGGCCGGTCAGGCCGAGGCCGTCCGTCGTCGTCGCGCTGAGCGACACGGGTGCGCCCACGGCGTCGCCCAGCGCGCGCTGCGCCTCGTCGCGCCGGTCACCGAGCCGCGGCCGCACACCGATGAGCTGCACCGCGACGTTGCCGACCTCGAAGCCGGCGGCGCGCACCAGCCGGGCCGCCTCGGCGAGCAGCACGACCCCGGGGGCGCCGGCGACCTCGGGCCGCGAGGTGCCGAAGTTGGTGCCCACGTCGCCCAGGCCGGCCGCCGAGAACAGGGCGTCGCAGCAGGCGTGAGCGACCACGTCGCCGTCCGAGTGGCCGTCGAGGCCGGGCTGGTCCGGCCAGTGCAGACCGGCGACGTGCAGGGGGCGCCCGGCGTCGTCCGGTGCGAAGGCGTGCACGTCGGTGCCGACACCGACCCTGGGCAGCGAGGCGCTCACGACCCCATCCTGGCAGCCGGTGCGTCGGCGTCGGCGAGCAGCTGCGCGGCCCGCCCGAGGTCGTCGGCCGTGGTGATCTTCAGCGCCAGGGGGTGCCCGGGCACCACGTGCACCGGCTCGCCCAGCCGCTCCACGAGGCCGGCGTCGTCGGTGACGCTGCTGCCGCGTCCCGCCTCGTGCGCGCGCTCGAGCAGCGCGCGGTCGAAGCCCTGCGGGGTCTGCACCGCGCGCAGGCCGGCGCGGTCGGGGGTGTCGAGCACCCGGCCGGCGGCGTCGACCCGCTTCACGGTGTCGACCAGCGGCAGCCCCGGCACGACCGCACCCAGCCGCCGCGTCGCCTCGACCACCTGCGCCACCAGCTCGGGCGGGGCCAGGCAGCGCGCGGCGTCGTGCACGAGCACCACGGCGCACCGGTCCGGCAGTGCCTGCAGGCCGGCCGCCACGGACGCCGAGCGGTCGGCACCGCCGGTGACGACCGTCGTGCCGGGCAGCAGCTCGACCGCTCGGGCGTGCAGCTCGTCGGGCACCACGGCCACCACGTGCCCGACGGCCCCGCTCGTCCGGACGCGGGCGACGGCGTGCTCGAGCAGGGTCACCCCGCCCAGCGGGACGAAGGCCTTCGGGACGGCGGCCCCGAGACGGGTGCCGCTGCCTGCAGCGACGACGACGCACCCGACGAGGTCGTCGGGTGCGTCGTGGTGTGCCGTCAGGAGGCGAGGACCTCGTCGAGCAGCGACTCGGCCTTGTCCTCGTTGGTGTGCTCGGCCAGCGCCAGCTCGCTCACCAGGATCTGCCGGGCCTTCGCCAGCATGCGCTTCTCGCCGGCCGACAGGCCGCGGTCCTTCTCGCGGCGCCACAGGTCGCGGACGACCTCGGCGACCTTGATGACGTCGCCGGACGCCAGCTTCTCGAGGTTCGCCTTGTAGCGGCGCGACCAGTTGGTCGGCTCCTCGGTGTGGGGCAGGCGCAGGACCTCGAACACGCGGTCGAGGCCCTCCTGACCGACGACGTCGCGGACGCCGACCAGGTCGCAGTTCTCTGCGGGGACCTCGATGGTCAGATCACCCTGCGCGACCTTCAGGACGAGGTAGAGCTTGTCCTCGCCCTTGATCGCGCGGGTCTTGATCTGCTCGATCAGGGCCGCACCGTGGTGGGGGTACACGACCGTCTCGCCGACTTCGAACACCATGTGATGTTTTCCCCTTTCGCGACGACCAGAATACCACGGCAGGGGCCTCCCCCAGAAGTCCCGATCGCGGCGTCTTCGCAGGTCAGAGGCCCTGTCGGCCCCGTTTCGCCCCTTGACAGCAGCCGACTCGACGTGCATCCGCACCACCTCGGGGCCGGTCGGCGGGGCGCCCGCCGAGCTCGTTCGATAGGCTGCCGACGGCCCGGCAAGGCACCGGCCGAAGGCCCCGACCGAGGAGAACCGCAGCCGTGAAGCGACCCCGACAGCGCGCCCTCGTCGCGGCCCTGGCCGCCGCGCCGCTGCTGCTCACCACCGGCTGCGGTCTCACCGCCGCGACGACCACGGCCTACACGAAGGACGTCACCGACGGCGTCGACGCGCAGGTCGGCGACGTCGACGCGCGCAACCTGCTCGTCGTCGGGCGCAAGGGCACCGAGGGCGTCGTCTCCGGTGCGCTGGTGAACAACGGCGACCAGGCGGTCACCGTGACGGTCGCGACCCAGGGCGCCCCCCAGCCGGTCGAGGTGCAGCTCGCCCCCGGCGTGCTCGTGCAGCTCGGCAGCGCGACCGGGCAGACCGCCGTCGTCACCGGCACGCTGAGCGAGGCGTCGGGAGCCCTGCTGCCGGTGCAGCTCACCACCCCCGCCGGCGGCACCGTGGCCATCCAGGTGCCGGTGCTGCCGCCCACGCTCGAGTACGCGACGATCACCCCGCCCGCCAACTGAGCGGGCGGGCGCCCCTGGGCCTCAGGCCTCGAGCTTGTAGCCCAGCCCGCGCACGGTCGTGAGCAGCGTCGGGTTGCCCGGGTCGGCCTCGATCTTCGCCCGCAGCCGCTTCACGTGGACGTCGAGCGTCTTGGTGTCGCCGACGTAGTCGCTGCCCCACACGCGGTCGATGAGCTGCATGCGGGTGAGCACCCGGCCCGCGTTGCGCATCAGCAGCTCGAGCAGCTCGAACTCCTTCAGCGGCAGCGGCACCTGCTCGCCCTGCACGGTGACGACGTGCCGATCGACGTCCATGCGCACCGGGCCGGCCTCGAGGCTGGCCGGCACCAGGTCGTCCGGCTCGGCGCGGCGGCGCAGCACGGCCTTGACCCGCGCCAGCAGCTCGCGGCTCGAGTAGGGCTTGGTCACGTAGTCGTCGGCGCCGAGCTCGAGCCCGACCACCTTGTCGATCTCGCTGTCCTTGGCGGTCAGCATGATCACCGGCACGTTGCTGCGGTTGCGCAGCTGGCGGCAGACCTCGGTGCCCGACAGTCCGGGCAGCATGAGGTCGAGCAGCACGAGGTCGGCGCCGGAGCGGTCGAACTCCTCGAGCGCGATCGGGCCGGTGGGGGCGACGGCGACGTCGTACCCCTCCTTGCGCAGCAGGTACGACAGCGGGTCGCTGAAGGACTCCTCGTCCTCGACGACCAGGATGCGGATCATCCGCGAGCCTCCTCGGGCTGGGGGGTGCGGGTGGCCGGGACGTCGGCCGGGTCGTCGGCGAGCGCCCGGTCGGCCGTGGCCGCGTCGGGCAGTCGCATGGTGAACGTGGCGCCCTCGCCGGGGCGGCTCCAGACCGTGACCTCGCCGCCGTGGTTGGCGCAGACGTGCTTCACGATCGCCAGGCCGAGGCCGGTGCCGCCGGTGGCCCGCGAGCGCGCGGGGTCGACGCGGTAGAAGCGCTCGAAGATGCGCACCTGCTCGTCGTCCGGGATGCCGACGCCCTGGTCCTTCACGGTGATCTCGACCAGGCCGTGGTGACGGTGCACGGCGACGGCGACCTTCGTGCTGCCGGGCGAGTAGGCCACCGCGTTGTCGACGAGGTTGCGCACGGCCGTCATCAGCAGGTCGCCGTCGCCGAACACCTCGGCGCGGGGGTCGCCGCTGCACACGATGTCGATGTCCTTGGCCGACGCGACGAGGCGGCAGCGGTCGATGGCGTCGCTCACCACGGCGTCGATGCCGACCCGCTCGGGTTGGTGCAGCGTGTCGGCGACCTGCAGCCGCGACAGGTCGACGATCTCCTGCACGAGGCCGGTCAGCCGCGCCGACTCCACCTGCAGGCGGCCGGCGAACCGGCGCACCGCCTCGGGGTCGTCGCTCGCGCCGAGCACGGCCTCGGCCAGGAGCGAGATGCCGCCGACCGGCGTCTTCAGCTCGTGGCTGACGTTCGCCACGAAGTCGCGGCGCACCTCCTCGAGCCGCCGAGCCTCGGTGCGGTCCTCGACGAGCACCAGCAGGTTGCTGCCCATCAGCGGCGCGACCCGGGCGTGCACGACGAGCCGGCCGCGGCCGAGCGGGCCGCGGGCCAGCTCGAGCTCGCTCTCGCGCACCTCGCCGTCGCGACGCACCTGCCGGGTCAGCTGGCGCAGCTCGGGGTGGGTGAGCTCGTTGCCGCTCACGATGCCGTAGGCGTACGCCGAGGGGCTGGCCTTGAGCACCGAGTCGTCCTCGGCGACCACGACCGCGCTGGAGCGCAGCGCCGCCAGCACCGACTCGGCGCCGGGCGGCAGCTTGGGCTGCGGCTGCTCGGGCACCCGCTGCTGGGTGCGCTCGGACCAGCGGGTCGCCAGCAGGGCGCCGGCACCGAGCAGCAGCCCGCCGATCACCCCGAGGGTCGCCGCCGTCGTCGCATCCACGGTCACCAGCGTACGCAGACGGGTCGACCGCACCGCGCCGCGCGACCGTGCGTGAGCGGGCGCTTCGTGAGATGTTCACCCGGCCACGGGCGCCCGTTCACGTGGCGCTGGCACGCTCGTCACGGCGCCGCGGGTGACGTGGCTGCTGCAGCGTGCCCGGCGCCCCGTCGGCGCCGGACGACAGAGAGGACGGCCTCAGGCCATGCGTGACTCGTTCCACGAGGAGCTCGACCGGACGTCGGACCAGCTCGTCGAGATGACCCGGCTGGCCGGCTCGGCGATGACCCGCGCCACCACGGCCCTGCTCGACGCCGACCTGCACATCGCCGAGAGCGTGATCGCCGCCGACGAGGAGATCGACCGCATCCAGCGCGAGCTCGACGACCGCGCCGTCGACCTGCTCGCCATGCAGCAGCCGGTCGCCACCGACCTGCGCATCGTCATCACCAGCATGCGGATGAGCGCCGACCTCGAGCGGATGGGCGACCTGGCCCGGCACGTCGCGAAGGTCGCCCGCCGCCGCTACCCGGAGTCCGCCGTCCCCGCGGCCCTGCGCTCGACGCTGCTCGAGATGGGGCAGGTCGCCGAGCGCATCGTCTCGAAGGCCGGATCGGTCATCGCCAGCAAGGACGTCGACGCCGCGGTGCGGCTCGAGCAGGACGACGACGAGATGGACCGCCTGCACCGTCAGCTGTTCCAGGCGCTGCTCGGCGGCCAGTGGGACCACGGCATGGAGGCCGCCGTCGACATCACGCTGGTCGGCCGGTACTACGAGCGGTTCGCCGACCACGCCGTCTCGGTCGCCCGCCGCGTGGTCTACCTGGTCACCGGCGAGTGGCACAACGAGTACGTCGCGCCGGACGCGCCCCCGGCGGGCGACCCCGTCGCCAGCTGACCACCTGGTCGAGGTACGAGCAGCGGTTCACGCGGACGTCGTCCGGTGAACCGCTGCTCGCATCTCGGCGTGCGGGGTCGGTGCGTCAGCGGCCCTGGTTGGCGACGGCCTGGACGGCGGCGGCCGCGGCCTCGGGGTCGAGGTACTCGCCGCCGGCCTGCAGCGGGCGCAGGTCCTCGCTGAGCCGGTAGACCAGCGGGATGCCGGTGGGGATGTTCAGCCCGGCGATGTCGTCGTCGCTGACGCCGTCGAGGTGCTTGACCAGCGCGCGGATCGAGTTGCCGTGGGCGGCGAGCAGCACGACCTTGCCGTCGCGCAGGTCGGGCACCACGGCGCCCTCCCAGTACGGCAGCACCCGCTCCAGCACGTCGGCCAGGCACTCCGCGCGCGGCGCAGCGGCCCCGAGGTCGGCGTAGCGGGGGTCGTGGGCCTGCGAGAACTCGCTGTCGTCGTCGAGCGGCGGCGGCGGCACGTCGTACGAGCGGCGCCACAGCATGAACTGCTCCTCGCCGAACTCGGCCAGCGTCTGCTTCTTGTCCTTGCCCTGCAGCGCGCCGTAGTGCCGCTCGTTCAGCCGCCACGAGCGCCGCACCGGGATCCAGTGCCGGTCGGCGACGTCGAGCGCGATGAAGCCGGTGGTGATGGCCCGCCGCAGCAGCGAGGTGTGCACGACGTCGGGCAGGATCGCGGCGTCGCGCAGCAGCTCGCCGCCGCGCTGCGCCTCGGCGCGGCCGACGTCCGACAGCTGCACGTCGACCCAGCCGGTGAACAGGTTCCTGGCGTTCCACTCGCTCTCGCCGTGGCGGAGCAGGACCAGCGTGTAGGGCGCGTCGCTCATGCCCCCGACCCTACCGAGCGGCGTCAGTCGGCGAGCAGGTGGCGGAACGCGTCGAGGTTGCGCGTCGACTCGCCGCGCGACACCCGCCAGGCCCACTCGCGGCGCATCGCGGTGAGGAACCCGATGCCCAGCAGCGGGTCGAAGGAGGAGTCCGCGACGTCGAGCAGGGTGCCGAGCAGGCCGTCGAACGTCTCGGGCGTCACGCCGACGAGCGGCAGCCGGCCGACGAGGTAGACGTCGCCGTCGGCGTCCTGGCAGAACGCGACGCCCTGCAGCCGGGCGTTGCGGCGCAGCAGCCAGCCCTGGAACTCCTCGACCCGCTCGTCGGGGCGCCGCACGACGAAGGCGGACGCCGAGAGCGAGTGGTCGCCGACGAGCAGCGACACGGTGGTGCGCTGCTTGTGCTCGCCCGGCAGGGTGGCCACGACCTCACCGGGGCGGGCACCCCGCTCGTGCTCGACGCCGGACGCCGTGAGCTGGTCGAGCACGAGCGCCTCGACCCGCTCGCGCTCGCTCACGGCAGGATCTGCAGGTTGGACGGCGGCGCCTGCACCTGCGGCCGGGCGGGCACGCCGGTGGCCTCGGCGTACACCTCGACGAGGCGGTCGACCGTGGCGTCCCAGCTGTACCGGGCCGCCTGGCGCACGGCCCCGGCGCCGAGCCGCGCGCGCAGCACGTCGTCGTCGAGCACCCGCGCCAGCGCCGTCGCCCAGGCCCCCGGCTCGTGCCCGTCGACGAGCAGCCCGCTCTCGCCGTCGCGCACCGCCTCGCACACCGCGCCGACGGCGGCGACCACCACGAGCGTGCCGCAGGCCTGCGCCTCGAGCGCCACCAGGCCGAACGACTCGCTGTGCGACGGCACGGCGACGGCGTCGGCCGCGCGGTACCAGTCGACGAGCCGGCCGGCACCGGCCGGCGGCTCGAAGCGGACGACGTCCGCGACGCCCAGCTCGTGGGCGAGGCGCACCAGCGACTCGGGCCGGCGCAGGCCGCTGCCGCTGGGTCCGCCGACGACCGCCACCACCAGGTCGCGGCGCAGCTCTGGACGGCGGCGCAGCAGGTCGGCGGCCGCCCGCACCAGGACGTCGGGCGCCTTCAGCGGCTGGATGCGGCCGACGAACAGCAGCAGCCTCGCCGTCTCGGGCACGCCCAGCGCGGCGCGCGACGCGGCTCGCGAGCCCGGGGCGAACCGCTCGAGGTCGACGCCGGGCGGCACGACCGACACCTTCTGCGGCGGCGCGGCGTACAGCTCGACGAGCTGGCGGGCCTCCTCGCCGGTGTTGGCCACCAGCCGGTCGGCGGCCTCGACCACCTGCGACTCGCCGATCTCGCGCCCGGCCGGCTCGGGGGTGTCGCCGTCGGCCAGGCTGAGGTTCTTGACGCGCGCCATCGTGTGCATCGTGTGCACCAGCGGCACCTGCCACCGGTCGGCGGCCAGCCACCCCACCTGGCCCGAGAGCCAGTAGTGCGAGTGCACGAGGTCGTACCAGCCCGGCGGACGGGCGGCCTCGGCGCGCATGACCCCGGCTGCGAATGCGCACAGCTGCCCCGGCAGGTCCTCCTTCGCCAGGCCCTCGAACGGCCCGGCGGTCACGTGCCGCACGAGCACGCCGGGCACCAGCTCGACGGTGCGCTCCTGGCGGCTGCTGGTGGCCCGCGTGAACACCTCGACCTCGACGCCGCGCTGGGCCAGCCGGCGGGCGGTCTCGACGACGTACACGTTCAGGCCGCCGGCGTCACCGGTGCCGGGCTGCTCGAGGGGCGAGGTGTGGACGGCGAGCATCGCCACCCGGTGCGGCAGCCCCACCTCAGGCCACCGGCTCGCTCTGCTCGCGCACGTCGTCCAGGGTAGGCCGGGCGGCCGGCCGCGCACGCCGACGCCCCCGAGCGCGGCCCCGGGTCCCGCCGAGATGCGCCCAGCGGTTCACCGCGGGACCCGGCGGTGAACCGCTGGCCGCACCTCGTCAGCGCAGCAGGCCGGCTGCCCGCAGCGCCGAGCGCAGGCGCTGCGCATCGGGGTCGTCGGCGCGGTAGAGCACCACCTCGCGGTCGAGCGGGGCGTCGAGCTCGACCTGCGTCGCCGTGGCGGTCGAGGGCTGGACGCCGGGCGGCGGGTCGGGCAGGTCGGTGCCCTCGTGCCGGCGTCCGGTGAACAGCTCGACCCAGTCGCCGGGCGGCAGGCCGGCGCGCACGCTGCGCTCCCCCGCCCGCAGCACCGGGACGACGAGCAGCGAGTCGCCGAAGAACCAGCCCGCGGCGGTGGAGGGCTGGGTGAGGCCGGGCTCGTCGACCGTCACCGGCCGCACGACGGGCTCGCCGGAGGCCACGGCGTCGCGCAGCACGCTGCGCCGGTAGGACGCGCTAGCCGCCACGAGCCGGCTGCTGCGGGCCAGCGACGCGACCCGCGCGGCCGACCAGTCGAGCGGCCCGACCGACGCGTCCGTGCGCAGCAGCGTGCCCCACGTCTGCAGCTGCGCCCAGCGCGCCGCGACGTCGTCGTCGACCGCACCGGGCACCGCCGCGTGCACGAACGGGGCGCCCGAGACGCCGGCGTTCGCGGTGGCCGCCACCACCGCGGGCAGGTCGGGCACGTCCAGCGACAGCGCCCCCGTCGCCGCCGGCGTGGTCTCGTCGGCCGCCGCCTGCACGGTGAGGCAGTCGGTGCCGGCCCGGTCGCAGGCGTCGCGCACCAGACGGGCCCAGCGCGACGGCCAGCCCCCGCGCTCGGTCGCCCCCGAGCCGTCCGCCAGCCGGGCGTCGGGCGGCAGCTCGGCCCCGCCCTCGACGACCCAGCCCGAGAGCCGCTCGGCGCGCAGCCGCCCGGCCAGCTGCCCGGCGTACCACTCGACCGCGTCGGGATCGGTCAGGTCGAGCAGCGCACCCGGCACCGTGCCGCGGTCGACGTCGGCGACGGGCACCCGCGCCTCGCCCGCGGCCGAGCGCACCAGCCAGCCCTGCCGTCGTGCGGTAGCCAGCAGCCGCTGCTCGGCGGCCGGGTCGCCAGGGCGCGGGCTCGGGGCGAAGGCCGGCGACACCGACGCCACGACCCGCACGTCGCGGTCGCGCAGCCGCTCCACCAGGCGGGTCCAGCCGGGATAGCGGGCGGTGGCGCCGCCGTCCGGCACGACCGCCGCAGCGACCACCGCGTCGGCGTCGAGCAGGCGCTGCACCGAGCGACGCACGACGTCCGGCGAGCCGTGCACCCCGACCAGCGCACCCGACGTCGCCCAGGTCGGCGGCGGGGTCACCGGCGGCAGGTCGCTCGCGTGCTGGGCCAGCACCTGCGTCGGCCGCCCGTCGTAGACCCGCAGCCGGGCGGTCTCGTCCCAGACGGTGGTGTCGACGCGGCCGGCGTGGCGCAGGTCGACGACGGCGTGCGCCGAGCCGTCGACGCCGACGCCCGTCCCGTCGCTGCCCAGCCAGAACCGCACCGGCGCGAGGGTCACCGCACCCGACCCGTCGGTGCGGGCGTTCAGCCGATCGACCCAGCCGTCGCCGGCGACCGGACGCCGCGGCACCAGCGGGTAGCGGCCGTCGCGCAGCACCGCCGCCGACGGCTGCGCGCCGAGGCCGCGGTAGCTGTAGCCGGCGCGGCGGTACTCGTGCCAGGCGACGGCGCTCGCCCCCGGCACGTCCGCGGTGAGCACCACCCGCGAGTCCTGCACGCGGCGGGTGACGGTGAGCGTGAGCGGCAGGGCGCCGGCCGCCAGCGGGTCGCCGTCGGAGATGCGGCCGGTGTAGACCACGGCGTTCGCCTCGAGCCGCCGCCCGGTGA
This sequence comes from Angustibacter aerolatus, assembly GCF_054776675.1. Taxonomy (NCBI): domain Bacteria; kingdom Bacillati; phylum Actinomycetota; class Actinomycetes; order Kineosporiales; family Kineosporiaceae; genus Angustibacter; species Angustibacter aerolatus. The sequence continues at coordinate 282 of NZ_BAAHBM010000100.1, read as the reverse complement.
GCCGCACGTTGCCCAGCGAGCGGTCGACCTGCTCGTCGGCCTGCAGCACCTCGTCGCCGACGCCACCGCGCCACCGCAGCCGGCCGACCGCCGCCGTCACCGGCGACCCGCGGTCGACGCCGCGCCACACCACCCGCGCCCGGCGGTTCACGACGAGGCCGCCGCTGCCGATCTGCGCGTACACGCCGTTGCCCAGCGAGACCGCGCCGCGCGCGACGTCGTCGACCTGCAGCAGCCCGGGCTCGAGGTCGCTCGCGTCGCGCGCCGCCCGCAGCGTGGGCT
>NZ_BAAHBM010000099.1:0-10629 GCF_054776675.1 Angustibacter aerolatus | reverse complement strand
ACTTCCGAGGCGCTGCGGGCGGCCGGCGTCACCCTGGTGCCGGCGCTCAGCGAGCTCGTGCGGCTGCCCTCGACCTGGCGGCGCGCGGCCCGGCCCGGTGCCCTGGCCGCCGCCCTGGTGCTGCTGGTCGCCGCGCTGCTCGTGCTCGTCGCGGTCGTGGTCGGCCACGACCGCGTGCTCACCCTGCACCGCGCGCTCGACGCCGGGGTGGTCGGCGGCGGGCTGCTGGCGCTCGCCCAGGCCGCGCTGCTGCCCGACCTCGTGGGCTGGGCCGTCGGGTTCGTCGCCGGGCCCGGGTTCGCCCTCGGCGCCGGCACCTCCGTCACCACCGGTGGTTCCTCGCTGGGCCTGCTCCCGCTCGTGCCGGTGCTCGGCGCCGTCCCGCCGTCCGGTGCGCTGCCGAGCGTGCTCGTCGTGCTGCCGCTGCTGCCCGTGCTCGCCGGGGCCGTCGCCGGCTGGCTGGTCGCCCGCCGTCCGGACGACGTGCCCGGAGAGGACGGCGGACGCACCACCACCACCGTGCTGCTCGAGGCGCTCGCGGCCGCCGTCGTCGCCGTCGTGCTGCTCACCGCGCTCGTCCTGCTCTCCGGCGGCGGCGCCGGGCCGGGCGCGCTGCGGACCGTCGGCGCCTCGGCCTGGCGGGTGGCGCTGGTGCTGGCCGGCGAGGTCGGCGCCGGCGCCGTGGTCGCCGCCTGGATCACCCGGCGGCGCCAGCACGCCTGACTCCTCGATAGGGTCGCTGGTCGTGACCACCCACGGGCCCGTGACGCCGGGCCCCGCGCGCCTCGTCGTGCTGGTGTCGGGGTCGGGCACGAACCTGCAGGCCCTGCTCGACGCCTGCGCCGACCCGGCGTACGGCGCGGTCGTGGTGGCGGTGGGCGCCGACCGCGACGGCATCGAGGGGCTCGCGCGGGCCGAGCGGGCCGGCGTCCCGACGTTCGTGCACCGGGTGCGCGACTTCCACGACCGCCCCGCCTGGGACGCCGCGGTGGCCGACGCGGTCGCGGCGCACGAGCCCGACCTGGTGGTCTCGGCCGGCTTCATGAAGCTCGCCGGCCCGGCGTTCCTCGCCCGCTTCGGCGGTCGCTACGTCAACACCCACCCGGCGCTGCTGCCGAGCTTCCCGGGCACCCACGGTGCCGCCGACGCGCTGGCGTACGGCGTGAAGGTCACCGGTGCCACCCTGTTCGTGGTCGACGAGGGCGTCGACACCGGGGCGATCATCGCCCAGCGCGCCGTGGAGGTGCTCGACGACGACGACGTGGCGTCGCTGCACGAGCGCATCAAGGTCGCCGAGCGGTCGATGCTCGTCGAGTCCGTGGGCCGGATGGTCCGCAGCGGTTGGTCCGTCAACGCGAGAAGGGTCACGGTCGGGTGAGCGAGAAGCGGGTTCTGCGACGCGCACTGGTGTCGGTGTACGACAAGAGCGGTCTGGAGGAGCTGGCCGTCGCGCTGCACGAGGCCGGCGTGTCGATCGTCTCGACCGGGTCGACGGCCGGCCGGATCGCCGCCGCCGGCGTGCCGGTGACCACCGTCGAGGACGTCACGGGCTTCCCGGAGTGCCTCGACGGCCGGGTGAAGACGCTGCACCCCAAGGTGCACGCCGGCATCCTCGCCGACACCCGCAACCCCGAGCACGTGCAGCAGCTGAGCGACCTCGGCGTCGAGCCGTTCGACCTCGTGGTGAGCAACCTCTACCCGTTCCGCGAGACCGTCGCGTCGGGCGCCGGGCCGGAGGAGGTCGTCGAGCAGATCGACATCGGCGGCCCGTCGATGGTGCGCGCGGCCGCCAAGAACCACGCCAGCGTCGCCATCGTCACCGACCCGAGCGACTACCCGCTGGTGCTCGAGGCGCTGCGCGACGGCGGGTTCGACCTCACCGCGCGCCGCCGGCTCGCCGCGCGCGCGTTCGCGCACACCGCGGCCTACGACACCGCCGTGGCGACCTGGACGGCGCGCGAGCTCGACGCCGGGGCCGACGCGTGGCCGCCGTACGCCGGCATGGCTCTCGAGCGCGCCGCGGTGCTGCGCTACGGCGAGAACCCGCACCAGCCGGGCGCCCTCTACGTCGACGACCACGCCGCGCCGGGCATCGCCCAGGCGACCGTGCTGCACGGCAAGGAGATGTCGTACAACAACTACGTCGACGCGGACGCCGCGCTGCGGGCGGCGTACGACCACACCGAGCCGGCGGTCGCGGTCATCAAGCACGCCAACCCGTGCGGCATCGCCGTCGGGGGCGACGTCGCCGAGGCGCACCGCAGGGCGCACGCCTGCGACCCGGTGTCGGCGTACGGCGGCGTGGTGGCGGCGAACCGGCCGGTGACCCTCGCCATGGCCGAGCAGCTCAACGAGACCTTCAGCGAGGTCGTCGCCGCCCCGGCGTTCGACGACGACGCCTACCAGCTGCTCACCCAGAAGAAGAACCGCCGGCTGCTCGAGCTGCCCGACGGCTACGCCCGCGACCCGCTCGAGTGGCGCCAGGTCAGCGGCGGCGTGCTGGTGCAGCTGCGCGACCAGGTCGACGCCGAGGTGCGCGACGAGGACGGCGCCGTGACCGGCGGCGACGACCCGGCCACCTGGACCCTGGCCGCCGGCGAGCCCGCGGACGACGCGACGCTGGCCGACCTCGCGTTCGCCTGGCGCGCCGTCCGGGCGGTGCGCAGCAACGCGATCCTCCTGGCGAAGGACGGCGCCAGCGTCGGCGTCGGCATGGGTCAGGTGAACCGGGTCGACAGCTGCCGGCTCGCCGTCGAGCGGGCCGGTGCCGAGCGGGCGCGCGGGTCGGTCGCGGCGTCCGACGCGTTCTTCCCGTTCGCCGACGGGCAGCAGGTGCTGCTCGACGCCGGGGTGCGCGCGATCGTGCAGCCCGGCGGGTCGAAGCGCGACGGCGAGGTGGTCGAGGCGGCGCGCGCCGCCGGCGTCACGGTGTACCTCACCGGCACCCGCCACTTCGCGCACTGACCGCCCCACCCCCCCTCGGACCGACGATCAAGCTCCTTGAGGCACGAAGCACCTCGAGGGCTCTGAGAGGATGCCGCCCATGACCGCTCGGGTGCTCGACGGATCGGCGACGCTGAAGACGATCAAGGCCGAGCTGGCCGAACGCGTCGCCGCGCTGCGCGAGGCGGGCGTCGTGCCCGGGCTGGGCACCGTGCTCGTCGGCGACGACCCCGGGTCGCACTGGTACGTGCGGGCCAAGCACCGCGACTGCGCCGAGATCGGCATCGAGTCGATCCGCCGCGACCTGCCCGCCACCGCGACGCAGGCCGAGGTCGAGGCCGTGATCGACGAGCTGAACGCCGACCCCGCGTGCACCGGGTTCCTCGTGCAGCAGCCGACCGGGCTGGACGAGCTGGCGCTGCTCAGCCGGGTCGACCCGGGCAAGGACGTCGACGGCCTGCACCCGATGAACCTCGGCTGGCTGGTGCTCGGCCGTCCCGCGCCGGTGCCGTGCACGCCGGCCGGCGTCATCGAGCTGCTGCGCCGGCACGACGTCGAGCTCGCGGGCGCCCACGTCGTGGTGATCGGCCGCGGGCTCACCGTGGGCCGCCCGCTCGGCCTGATGCTGACCCGCCGCTCCGAGAACAGCACGGTCACCCTGTGCCACACGGGGACCCGCGACCTGGCCGGGCACGTGCGGCAGGCCGACGTCGTCGTCGCCGCGGCCGGCGTGCCCGGCATGGTGACCGCCGACATGGTGCGCCCCGGCGCCGCGGTCCTCGACGTCGGCGTCAGCCGGGTCACCGGGCCCGACGGCACCTCGAAGCCCGTGGGCGACGTCGCGCCCGACGTCGCCGAGGTGGCCAGCTGGGTCAGCCCCAACCCCGGCGGCGTGGGCCCGATGACCCGCGCCATGCTGCTGGCCAACGTCGTGCAGAACGCCGAGCGGGCGCTGGCCGCCCGGTGAGCCCGGCGTGACGCGCGCATGACCCCCCGGCTGCTCGGCCCCTGGCTGCTGCTGCTCGTGGGCGTGCTCGTCGCCGTGCTGGTCGTGGTGAGCGGTCACCTGCGCGGCGGCGGCTACCTGCTCGGCGGCACCCTCGGCGTCACCGCCCTGCTGCGCGCCCTGCTGCCCGAGCGGCTGGCCGGTGCCGTCGTCGTCCGCGCCCGCTGGCTCGACGTGCTGCTGCTCGGCGGTGCCTGCGCCGTGGCCCTCGTGCTCGCCGGCACCCTGCCCCTCGCCACCACCCCCTGACCCCTCTCCGCGCGTCAGCCCCGTGTGCGCACCTCAGCCCGCTCGGGGCGGGCTCTTCAGCGGGCTGAGGTACGCACACCGGGCTGGGGTGCGGAAAGGGGTGCGGGGTTCAGGTGGCTCCGGAGGACAGGAAGCGGGCCATCGGGAGGGTGGCCGCGCCGAGCGCGACGGCGTCGGTGCCGAGCTCGGCGCCGACGATGAGGGTGTGGCTGAACGGCAGGCGCAGCGCGCCGCGGCCGGCTGCCGCCTGCAGCTCGGGCAGCGCGGCGGCGGCCAGCGCCCGGCCGACGCGCCCGCCGACGACGACCCGCCGCGGGTTGAAGACGTTGACCAGCCCGGCGATCCCGGCACCCAGGTAGCGCACGGTCTCGGCGAGGACGTCGGCCGCCGCGGGGTCGCTCGCGGCGGACGCCACCAGCGCCTCGGCCCGCTCCTCGAGCTCGAGCGCGGGGTCGAGCCCGCTGCCGCCGAGCTCGGCGTAGCGGTCGAGCAGCGCGCCGGCGCCGACGTACGCCTCGAGGCAGCCGAGCGCGCCGCAGCGGCAGGGCCGGCCGTCGACCACGACGGGGCTGTGGCCCCACTCGCCCGCGCTGCTGGTGGCCCCGCGGTACAGCTCGTTGTCGATGATGATGCTGGTGCCGACACCGGTGCCGAGCAGCAGGATGACGGCGTGGTCGGCGCCGCGGGCCGCGCCGAACCACTGCTCGGCCTGACCCATCAGCTTCGCACCGTTGTCGATGGCAAACGGTAGGCCAGACCGCTTGCGCAGCAACGCCTCGAAGGGCACCGCCCGCCAGCCGACGGTCTGCCCGTCGACCACGGCGCCGTCGACGTGCTCGACCAGGCCGGGCACCCCGACGCCGACGCCGAGCACCGTGCCCGGGTCGACGCCGGCCTCGGCGATCACCCGCTCGACGCCCTCGACGACGTGCTCGGCGGCGTCGTCCGGGTCGAGGCGGGTCAGCTGGGTGCGGGAGCGGTGCGAGGCGCGCACCTGCATCCCGAGGTCGAACAGCTCGACGAGCACCGACGCCTCGCCGATGTCGACGCCGACCACGTGGCCGTAGCCCGGGTCGATGCCGACGAGCCCGGCCGGCCGCCCGGTGGAGGCGGGCTGCCGCTCCTCGCGCAGCACCCCGACGTCGAGCAGCTCGGTGACGACGTTGCTGACGGTCGCGAGGCTGACGCCGGTGGCCTCGCCGATCGCCTGCCGGCGCGAGGGGCCGTCGAGGTAGAGGTGCCACAGGGCCCGCGACCGGTTGCTGCGGCGCAGGTCCTGCACCCGTGCCGTGCCGGGCGTGCGCGCCGTCCCGCTCGTGCTCATCGCCGTCCCTCCGGGCCTCGACGGCACACGGTACCGGGCACCCGCAGGTCACGAACCCGTCTCGAGGGGTTGACCGCGGGCCGTTCGATGCACATTATTCACGGCTTAGAGGAAGTCCCGTTCCGGACGCCCTCGGTTCACCGTCGAACTCGGGCACCGCCCGGCCAGCGAAGGGACGCACGTGGGACGACTCACCAGGATCGGGGGAGGGCTGCTCGCCTCCTCGCTGCTCGCGCTGTCGATGGCCGCCTGCGGCTCCGACGACGCGGACGGCGGCAGCGGCGGCGGCGACGCGGCCGGGCAGACGCTCACCTACTGGGCCAGCAACCAGGGCACCAGCATCGAGAACGACCAGCAGGTGCTGAAGCCCGAGCTGGCGAAGTTCACGCAGCAGACCGGCATCAAGGTCGACGTCGAGGTCGTGCCGTGGTCCGACCTGCTGAACCGCATCCTCGCCGCGACGACGTCGGGCAAGGGGCCGGACGTGCTGAACATCGGCAACACCTGGTCGGCGTCGCTGCAGGCGACCGGCGCCTTCACCCAGTTCGACGACGCCACGCTGGCGAAGGTCGGCGGCAAGGACCGGTTCCTCGCCGGCAGCCTCTCCGCCACCGGTGCGCCGGGCAAGCCGCCGACGGCGCTGCCGATCTACAGCCTGGCGTACGGGTTGTACTACAACAAGAAGTACTTCGCCGAGGCCGGCATCGAGAAGCCGCCCACCACGTGGGAGGAGCTGGTCGCCGACGGCAAGAAGCTCACGACGAAGGACCACTGGGGGCTGTCGATCGAGGGCGGCAGCGTCAGCGAGAACATCCACAACGCGTTCACCTTCAGCCAGCAGCAGGGCGGCGCGTTCTTCGACGCCGCGGGCAAGCCGACGTTCGACACCCCGCAGAACGTGGCCGGCATCAAGCAGTACGTCGACCTCATCCAGACCGACAAGATCACCAACCCCAGCAACGCCGAGTACGCCAACGGGACTGAGGCGCTGGCGGACTTCGCCAAGGGCAAGAGCGCGATGGTCATCTGGCAGGCCGCGGCCGGCTCGCTCGACCAGCTCGGCATGAAGGCCGACGACATCGGTGTGGTGCCGGTGCCGGTGCCCAGCGGCGGCAAGCCCATCTCGAGCATGGTGGCCGGCATCAACCTCGCGGTCTTCGACGGCTCGGAGCACAAGGACGCCGCGCTGCAGTTCGTGAAGTTCATGACCAGCACGCCGGAGCAGATCACCCTCAACAAGACGTACGGGTCGCTGCCGACCGTGCAGGACGCCTACTCCGACCCGGCCTTCCAGACCGACGCGGTGCAGACGTTCAAGGACATCCTGAGCTCCAAGGCCGCGCCGCTGCCCGCCGTGCCGCAGGAGAGCCAGTTCGAGACGACCGTCGGCACCGCGATCAAGAACATGCTGGCCGACGCCGCGAGCGGCAAGCAGGTGACGGACGCCGAGATCAGCAGCCAGCTGCAGGCCGCCCAGCAGCAGCTGGGGAGCTGACCGGCGCTCGTGCTCGACACCGCCCCGGCACCGGTCGCCGCCCCGACCCCGGCCCGCACCCGCGGGCCGCGGTCGCGGCGGCGGCTGCTGCCGTACGTGCTGCTGCTGCCCGCCCTGCTGGCCGAGCTGCTCATCCACATCGTGCCGATGCTGGCCGGCGTGGGCATCAGCTTCCTGCAGCTCACCCAGTTCTACCTGCGCAACTGGCGGGCCGCACCGACCGCCGGGCTCGACAACTACCGCTACGCCCTGAGCTTCGACCAGGCGGCCGGCAAGGCGCTGCTGCACTCGTTCACCATCACCTGCGCGTTCACCCTCGTGGTGCTGGTGACGTCGTGGCTGCTCGGCATGGCCGCCGCGGTGTGGACGCAACGCACGTTCCGCGGCCGCGGCCTGGTGCGCACGGCGTTCCTGGTGCCGTACGCGCTGCCGGTGTTCGCGTCGGTGATCACCTGGTCGTTCATGCTCCAGCGCGATAACGGCCTGGTGAACCACGTGCTCGTCGACCAGCTGCACGTGACCGACGACCGGCCGTTCTGGCTGATCGGGAGCAACAGCTTCGTGTCGCTCTGCGTCGTGGCGGTCTGGCGCACCTGGCCCTTCGCGTTCCTGTGCCTCACCGCCGGCATGCAGTCGATCCCGGCCGACCAGTACGAGGCGGCGGCGCTGGACGGCGCCGGCGTCGGCAAGCAGCTCCGGTTCGTGACGATGCCGATGCTGCGCAGCGTCAACCGCGTGCTGCTGCTGGTGATGTTCCTCTGGACCTTCAACGACTTCACCACGCCGTACACGTTCTTCGGCAAGTCGGCGCCGCGGCAGGCCGACCTCATCTCGATGCACATCTACCAGAACTCGTTCGTGACCTGGAACTTCGGCACCGGGTCGGCGATGTCGGTGCTGCTGCTGCTGTTCCTGCTGCTGGTGACCGCGGTCTACCTGCTGGTGGTCCGCCCGAGGAGCGACGATGCGTGAGCCCACCTGGTTCGTCTGGTCGCGGCGGGTCGGGCTGACCCTGCTCGCCGCGTTCGCCCTGCTGCCGGTGTGGGTGATGGTCAGCACGTCGCTGAAGCCGCTCGGCGACGTGCAGGGCGAGTTCCGCTGGATCCCGTCGCACGTCACCGTGCAGCCGTTCGTCGACATGTGGCGCACGATCCCGCTGGCGCACTACTTCGTGAACAGCATCGTGGTGTCGGTCGTCGCCTCGTGCGCCTCGGTGGTGATCGCGCTGTTCGCGGCCTACGCGGTGAGCCGGTACCGGTTCCGCGGCCGCGGGCTGTTCTCGGTGACCGTGCTGTCGACGCAGATGTTCCCCGGCATCCTGTTCCTGCTGCCGCTGTTCGTGATCTTCGTGAACATCAGCCGGGTCACCGGCGTCGACCTCTACGGCAGCCGGCTCGGCCTGATCATCACCTACCTCACGTTCACCCTGCCGTTCTCGATCTGGATGCTCGTCGGGTACCTGGACTCGGTGCCGAAGGAGCTGGACGAGGCGGCCGAGGTCGACGGCAACGGCCCGATCGGCGCGTTCCTGCGCGTCGTCGTCCCCGCCGCCGTGCCGGGCATCGTGGCCGTGCTCATCTACGCGTTCATGACCGCCTGGGGCGAGGTGCTGTTCGCCTCGGTGCTCACCGACGACAGCACCCGCACGCTCGCCGTCGGGCTGCAGGGCTACGCCACCCAGAACAACGTCTACTGGAACCAGATCATGGCCGCCTCGCTCACCGTGAGCGTGCCGGTCGTCGTCGGCTTCCTGCTGCTGCAGCGCTACCTCGTGGCCGGCATGACGGCCGGAGCGGTGAAGTGAGCCGGATGCCCCTCTCGCAGAACGGATCTCCTCGCGTGCCCGACCTCTCCCCGCTGCCCGCGGACTTCGTGTGGGGCGTCGCGACGTCCGCCTTCCAGATCGAGGGGGCCGCCGACGCCGACGGCCGCGGTCCGTCGATCTGGGACGACTTCTGCCGGGTGCCCGACGCCATCGACGGCGGCGACGACGGCCTGGTGGCCACCGACTCCTACCACCGCTGGCCCGAGGACCTCGAGCTGCTGCAGGAGCTCGGCGTCGACTCCTACCGGTTCTCGGTGGCCTGGCCGCGCGTGCAGCCGGACGGCGGCCCGACCGTGAACGCGGCCGGCCTCGACCACTACGACCGGCTGGTCGACGACCTGCTCGCCGCCGGCATCGACCCGCTCGTGACGCTGTACCACTGGGACCTGCCCTCGGTCCTGCAGCACCGCGGGGGCTGGGTGGCGCGCGAGACGGCGCTGCGGTTCGCCGACTACACCGACGTCGTGGCGCGCCGGCTGGGCGACCGGGTGCACCGCTGGGTCACCCTCAACGAGCCGCTCTGCACGGCCTGGATCGGCCACCTCGAGGGCCGGATGGCGCCCGGCGTCCGCGACCTGCGCAGCGCGGTGCACGCGTCGTACCACCAGCTGCTGGGGCACGGGCTGGCGACGCAGGCGCTGCGGGCGAACGACCCCGGCGCGTCGGTCGGCATCGTGCTGAACCTCAGCCCGATCGAGCCGGCGTCCGGCAGCGAGGCCGACCGGCTGGCCGCCGAGCGCGCCGACGGCCACACCAACCGGTGGTGGCTCGACCCGGTGCACGGCCGGGGATTCCCCGCCGACGTCGTCGAGATCTACGGCGTGCCGCTGCCGAGCGAGGACGGCGACGACGCGGTGCTCGCGACACCGCTGGACTTCCTCGGGGTGAACTACTACTTCCGTCAGGTCGTGGCGGCCGACGACGCCGTCGCGACGCTGCGGTTCCGCCAGGTGCCGGTCGAGGGGGCGCCGACCACCGCGATGGGCTGGGAGGTGCACCCGCAGGGGCTGGCCGACGTCCTGCTGCGCGTCACGAAGGACTACGCGACCCCGCAGCTGTGGGTCACCGAGAACGGCGCCGCGTTCGACGACGTGCCGGACGCCGAGGGGTACGTGGCCGACGCCGAGCGCACCGCGTTCGTGCTCGACCACGTGCAGGCGGTGTCCGACGCCGTGGCGCAGGGCGCGCCGGTGCAGGGGTTCTACGCGTGGTCCCTGCTCGACAACTTCGAGTGGTCGTACGGCTACTGGCCGCGCTTCGGGCTGGCCCGCGTCGACTACGAGACGCAGCGCCGCACGGTGAAGCAGAGCGGGCGGGCGTACGCCGACCTGGTGGCCGGGCACCGGGCGAACCGCCCGACGACCTAGCCGACGCCCGCGGCGCGCAGGGCGGCGGCGGTGGCCGCCGCGACGACCACCACGAGCAGGAAGGGCGCCCGCAGCAGCAGCGCCACGGCGGCGGCGGCCAGCCCGGCCAGCCGGGCGTCGACGACCAGCCGGTCGCCGGTGCTCGGCGTCAGCACGACGACGAGCGCGGTCGCCACCGCCGCGGGCAGCAGCGCGGCGCCGTGCGCCACCCGCGGCTGCCGCAGCACGCTGGCCGGCACCAGGTGGCCGAGCAGCTTCAGGGCGAAGGCCACCGCCGCGGCGCCGAGCACCGCCACCCAGGTGGTCACGCCGCCTCCTCGCCGTCGGGAGCGGGTGGTCGGGTGGCGAGGCCGATGACGGCGGCCGCGAGCGCCGCGGCCACCACCGGCAGGCCGACCGGCAGCGCCGGCACCAGCGCCG
>NZ_BAAHBM010000098.1:0-10868 GCF_054776675.1 Angustibacter aerolatus | reverse complement strand
CGGGCGGGTGCCGGTGCGCGCGGTGGCCCCCGGTCGGGCGCCGGCGCGCGACGCCGCACCCGGGCTGCTGCCGGGGCGGCGTCCGGCGGTCACGGTCAGCCCCCGAACCGCGGGAAGGCCGCCCGGCCGGCGTAGCGGGCCGCGTCGTCGAGGTCCTCCTCGATGCGCAGCAGCTGGTTGTACTTCGCGACGCGCTCGCTGCGGGCCGGGGCACCGGTCTTGATCTGACCGCAGTTCGTGGCGACGGCCAGGTCGGCGATCGTCGTGTCCTCGGTCTCGCCCGAGCGGTGGCTCATCATGCAGCGGTACCCGGCGCGGTGGGCGAGGTCGACGGCGTCGAGCGTCTCGGTGAGCGACCCGATCTGGTTGACCTTGACCAGCAGCGCGTTGGCGACGTCCTCGTCGATGCCGCGCTGCAGCCGCGTGGGGTTGGTGACGAACAGGTCGTCGCCGACCAGCTGCACGCGGTCGCCGATCGCCCGGCTGATGTGACCCCAGCCGGCCCAGTCGTCCTCGGCCAGCGGGTCCTCGATCGAGACCAGCGGGTACTCCGAGAGCAGCCCCTCGTAGAAGCCGGTCATCCACTCGGCCGACCGCTCGGCGCGCTCGAAGTGGTAGCTGCCGTCGCGGTAGAACTCCGTGGCGGCCACGTCGAGGGCCAGCCCGATGTCGGTGCCGAGCGTGAAGCCGGCCTGCTCCACGGCGGTGCCGATCAGGTCGAGGGCGGCCGTGGTCTGCGGCAGGTCGGGGGCGAAACCGCCCTCATCGCCCAGCCCGGTCGCCAGACCCTGCTTCTTCAGCACGCTCTTCAGCGAGTGGTAGACCTCGACGCCCCAGCGCAGCGCCTCGGCGAAGGTCTCCGCCCCGATGGGGGCGATCATGAACTCCTGCACGTCGACGCCGCTGTCGGCGTGGGCGCCGCCGTTGATGATGTTCATCATCGGCACCGGCAGCACGTGGGCGTTCGGCCCGCCGACGTAGCGGTAGAGCGGCAGGCCGGCGGAGTCGGCGGCGGCCCGGGCGACGGCCAGCGAGACCCCGAGGATCGCGTTGGCACCGAGCTTGGCCTTGTTGTCGGTCGCGTCGAGGTCGAGCATCGCCTGGTCGACGAGCCGCTGCTCGCTCGCGTCGAGGCCGAGCAGCCCGGGGCCGATCTCGTCGAGCACCGAGAGCACGGCACCCTGCACACCCTTGCCGCCGTAGCGCGAGCCGTCCTCGTCGCGTCGCTCGACCGCCTCGAACGCACCGGTCGAGGCGCCGGAGGGCACGGCCGCGCGGGCGATGACGCCGTCGTCGAGCGCGACCTCGACCTCGACGGTCGGGTTGCCACGAGAGTCCAGGATCTCGCGGGCGCCGACTGCTTCGATGCTGGCCACGTGCTGCTCCTCGGTCGGGCGGGTGGGTCGTCGCGAGCGAGCCTAGCCGGGTGGGTCGCCGAGCCCACGCCCCCACGCCGCCTGTGGACGACGGCGCGTCCCGCCGGCCGCTGTGGACGCCGCCTGTGCACCAGGACCAGCCGTCCACACCCCTAGCCCGCGACCACCAGGTCGGGTGTCAGCCCTGCCAGCGTGGTGGCTCCGGCGAGCGCCATGGCGTGCTCGAGGTCGTCCCGCAGGAACCCGAGGAGGTCGTCGACACCGTGCTCACCGTCCGAGGCGAGCGCCCACAGCACCGGGCGCCCCAGCATCACGGCGTCCGCACCGAGCGCGAGCGCCGTCAGCACGTCGAGGCCGCTGCGCACGCCCCCGTCCACCAGCACGGGCACCTCGGGCACGGCCGCACGCACCTCGGGCAGCGCGTGGGCGGCGGCGATCGAGCGGTCGAGCTGGCGCCCGCCGTGGTTCGAGACCAGGACGCCGGCCGCACCGGCCTCCACGCAGCGGCGGGCCTCGTCCCCGCGCAGCAGGCCCTTGACCAGCACCGGCAACCCGGTCAGCTCGGCGAGCTCCGCGACGAGGTCGGTGGTGGCACCGGCCGACTGCTCGCACGCCCCGAACGGGTCGACGCCGTCCGGCACGTGCCGGAAGGTGTTGACGCCGAACAGCTCCGCCTGCCGGCGCACCGGTCGGCCGGCGACGCGTGGCTTGATGCCCACGACGGGTGTGTCGCCGGTGAGCACGAGGGCGGACGCGCCCGCCGCGGCCGCTCGCAGCGCCATGCCGCGGTGCACGGCCGGCTCCTGCGTGGCGTACACCTGGAACCACCACGGCCCGGCGGCCGCGGCGACGTCCTCGAGCTCCACGCTGACGCGCATCGACACCACCATCAGCGCACCCGCTGCCCGGGCCGCGGCCGCCGTCGCGACCTCGCCCGCCTCGTGCACGAACCGGTGGTACGCGGTGGGCGCCACGACGACGGGCGAGGCGAGCCGGTCGCCGAGCAGCTCGGTCGAGGTGTCGACGTGCCGCACGTCGGTCAGCACCCGCGGCCGCAGCCGGAACCCGGACCAGACCTGCTCCGACGCGGCGCGGGTCTCCTCCGACCAGGTGCCCGAGTCGATGGAGTCGAAGACCTCGGCGTCGAGCACGCGCCGGGCGCGCTCGTAGTGGTCGTGCAGCAGCCGCGGCAGGCTCACGCGCGCTCCCACACCGCTCGGCCGTCGACCAGCGTGAGGTCGCAGCGCACGGAGGCGAGCTCGTCGGGCGGCACCGCGAGGGGGTCGCGGTCGAGCACGACCAGGTCGGCCGGAACGCCTTCGACGACGCGACCCGCGTCGTCCTGGTGGTTGACCCGCGCCGACCCGCGCAGGTACGCCCGCAGGGCCGTCGCGAGGTCGAGCGCCTGGCCGGGGAGCAGCGGTCGCGAACCGGGTGCCTCCTGCCGCGTGACGGCCACCGCGAGCGCCGCCAACGGATCGGGCGTGGAGACCGGCCAGTCCGAGCCCATGGCCAGCTCGGCGCCGCTGCGCGCGAGGTCGGCGAAGGGGTACTGCCAGTCGCTGCGGGTGGGACCGAGCAGCGGGATGTTCAGCTCGTCCATGACGGTCTCGTGGCAGGCCCAGAGCGCCTGCAGGTTCGCGGTGACCCCCAGCCGGGCGAAGCGCGGCACGTCGGCGGGGTCCACGACCTGCAGGTGGGCGACGTGGTGACGCAGGTCGGGCTGCGACGCCGGGTCGGCCTGCGCCGCGGCGAGGGCGTCGAGGGCCTCGCGCACGGCCCGGTCGCCGATGGCGTGCACGTGCAGCTGGAACCCGGCGCGAGCGCAGGCCACCGCCACCTGCTGCAGCACCGACGGCTCGACGTACGACAGGCCGCGCTCGGTGCCCGGCGCGCCGTCGTCGTCCAGGTACGGCGTGGTCAGGCCCGCGGTGCGGCTCTCCACGACGCCGTCCTGCATCACCTTCACGCTCGTGCAGCGGAAGCGGCCGTCCGGCACCTCGCGCGCGACCTCGTCGCGGCGCTGCGCCAGCTGCGCGACCACGTCCGGCACGCGGTGCGCCGGCACACCGCGCGGCCACCAGAGGGCGCCGACGACGCGCGCCGTGAGCAGCCCGCGCGACGCGGCGGCGAGGTAGGCGGGCGTCGGGTCGCCGTACCCCGCGTACTCGCCGACGATCGCGTCCTGCCACCCCGTGACACCCAGCGAGTGCAGGTGACGCTGCGCCTCCAGCAGCCCGGCCAGCTGCTGCTCGGTCGTGGCGCGCGGCAGCAGGTCGGTGACGGGGTCCATCTCGGCCTCGTGCAGGGTGCCGTCCGCGGGACCGGTCGGCAGCCCGGCCGCGTGCAGTGCCGCGGTGCTCGCCCAGACGGCGTGGTGACTGCTGTCGCGCAGCACGACGCGCCGACCCGGGGCCGCGGCGTCGAGCAGGTCGTGCGTCGGGCGCCCAGACGCGAACAGCTCCTTGTGCCAGCCGCCGCCGTCGAGCCACTCGGCGTCGGGGTGGGCGAGCGCGTGCTGCCGCACCAGGTGCAGCGTCTGCTCGACGGTGGTCGCCCCGCTGACGTCGCAGGCGAGCCGCTCGAGCCCACCCATGACCGGGTGCACGTGTGCGTCGGTGAACCCGGGCAGCACCGGCCGCCCGGCCAGGTCGACCAGGTGCGTCACCGGCCCGACCCGAGCACGGACGTCCGCGTCGCTGCCGACGGCGACCACTCGGCCGCGGTCGACGGCGACCGCCGTCGCCCCGGGCACGACGCGGTCGCCGTCGTGCACGAGACCGCCGTGCAGCACCAGGTCGACCACGGGCACAGCATGTCAGCCGGACGACGTCACGGGCCGGAGGACGGCGCCGCCGGCACCGCGCGCGGAGCCGGCCGACGCGACGAGCTGCGACTCCTGCCCCCGTGGGCGATCGGCCGTGTGGCTGCGGCGCGCGACCCGGCCGCCATACGCTCCCCCGCAGACCGGTGGAGGGTGTCGCCCGTGTACGTCAGCCTGCGCGACCGCCCCGGCGCCAGCCGGCGAGCGGTGCCCGGCCGGGTGCCGGGCACCGTGGTGCTGCTCGGGGTCGTCAGCCTGCTGACCGACGTGTCGTCCGAGTCCGTCGCGGCGGTGCTGCCGGTGTTCCTCACCGTGGTGCTCGGGCTCAGCCCGGTGGCCTACGGCGTCGTCGACGGCGCGTACCAGGGCGTCAGCGCCCTGGTCCGGGTCGTCGGCGGCTGGGTCGCCGATCGCACCGACCACCCACGGCGGGTGGCGCTCGCGGGATACGCGCTGTCGGCGCTGTCGAGGATCCTGCTCGTCGGAGCGAACGGTCTGTCGACGGTGACCGCCGCGGTCACCGTCGACCGGCTCGGCAAGGGGGTGCGCACCGCACCGCGGGACGCCATGGTCGTCGCCGTCTCCGACCCGGCACGCGTCGGGCGGTCCTTCGGCGTGCACCGCAGCCTCGACACCGTGGGCGCGCTGATCGGGCCGCTCGCGGCGTTCGCCGTGCTGTGGGCGCTGCCCGGCCGGTACGACGCGGTGTTCGTGCTCTCGACCGTGTTCGCGGTCCTGGGGGTCGCGGTGATGGCCCTGCTCGTGCCGGACGTCCACCGCCGGAGGGCCGGCACGGCTGCGGAACCCGCCGAGTCCTACGGACCCGCCGGCCCTGCCGGACCCGCCGAGGTCACCGACCCGGTCGAAGGCGCCGACGGCGACGGACGCAGCGGCATCGGCGGGGGCGACGCGGTGCGGCTCCCCGATCACGCGCCGGACGTGGGCCCGCGCGCTCACGACCGAACGCTCCGGGCTCGCAGTGGGCCGGCTGCGGGCGAGGTCGGCGAGGCCCGAGAGACCCGAGAGACCCGAGAGGTCGTGCCGGGAGGCGCCGAGCGACCGCGGAGCCGACCCTCGCTGCGCCTGCTCGCCGACCGTCGCCTGAGCGCCCTCCTGGGGGTGGCGGGCCTGCTCGGCCTGCTCACGGTCGGCGACGGCTTCCTGTACCTGACGCTGCTGCACCGTGACGGGTTCGCCGCGTCGACGTTCCCGCTGCTGTTCGTGGGCACCGACCTCGGGTACCTCGCGACCGCGCTCCCGCTCGGGCGGCTGGCCGACCGCGTCGGCCGGGCCGGGGTGCTCCTCGGCGGGCACCTCGCGCTCGTCCTGGCGTACCTGGCCGCGGCCGGCCCCGTGTCGGGCGTGCCGGCGACGGTGGCCTGCCTGCTGCTGCTCGGCACCTACTACGGGGCGACCGACGGGGTGCTGCCCGCGCTCGCGGGCCGGGTGGTCGACCCGACCGTGCGGGCCTCGGGCATCGCGGCGGCGCAGACCGTGGTCGCCCTGGCCCGCGCGGCGTCGTCCGTCGTCTTCGGGCTGCTGTGGGTGGCGCACGGGCCCGGCCCGTCGCTCGTGGGCGTCGCGGCGCTGCTGGTCGTCGCCCTGGCGCTCGTCGCACGCCCCCTCCGGCGACTGGACCGGTCGTGAGCAGGCGCACGCGGGTGCTGACGACCGTGGTCGTCGCGGTGCTGGCCCTCGGCGCCGGCACGGCGTACCTGTGGCGTGCCCGGGCGCAGGAGACGCAGCGCAGCAGCCGGGGCCAGGCCACGGCTGCCGACTACGGCCGGCTGCGGGCGGAGCCGCACCTGGTCTTCCGCAGCACCCGGCGAGACGCCTCCTTCGGGCGCCTGACCGCGGTCGCGCTGCTCGACCCGAAGGGGCCACGGGCGGTGACGGCCACTTCCTGCGAGCGCGTCGACGCCACGGCAGAGCGGGTGCTCTGCCTCGCGCAGCGGCGCGGGGTCGCGATCAGCTACCGCGCGACGGTGCTCGACGCTGCGCTGCACGAGATCCGGCCGCTGCAGCTGAGCGGCGTCGCCAGCCGCGCCCGCCTGTCGGGCGACGGCCGACTGGCGGCGACGACGTCGTTCGTGGCCGGCCACTCCTACGCGTCCGCGAGCTTCTCGACCCAGACCCTGGTGGCGCGCGTCGACGGCGAGAGCTACGGCGACCTCGAGCAGTTCACCCTCGTGCACCGCGGGCAGCAGATCGCACCGCGCGACCGCAACGTGTGGGGCGTGACCTTCGCGGACGACGACGACACGTTCTACGCCACGGTCGCCTGGGCCGGCCGCACGTGGCTGGCCCACGGGTCGCTGGCACACCGCCGGCTCACGACCGTGCGGGACGACGCCGAGTGCCCCTCCCTGTCGCCCGACGGGACGCACGTCGCCTACAAGAAGCGACTCGGGCTCCCCGCCGGCCAGTGGCGACTGGCCACCCTCGACCTCTCGACCGGGCGCGAGACCCTGCTCGCCGGCGACCGCAGCGTCGACGACCAGCTCGAGTGGCTCGACGCCGCCACCGTGCTCTACGGCCTCCTGCGCGCCGACCAGCGCGAGGCGGTCACCGACGTCTGGGCGGTGCCCGCCGACGGTACGGGCGCTCCGCGCGTGCTGGTGCCCGGCGCCTGGTCCCCGTCCGTGGTGCGCTGAGGTCGCACCGTCGAGCCGGACTAAGGGGCCGTGACGCGCAGGTCGTCGACGGAGAGCGTGACGGGGGCGTTGGTGGTGGCCGACGAGAGGTAGGTGAGGACGCCGACACCGCCTGCGGCCTGCAGGCCGGCCGTCGCGTCGGTGCCGCTGACCGCCCAGGTCGTGGGCTCGGTGGCGCCGGCTCGCCAGACGCGGGCCCGCAGGGTGGTCGGCGAGGTGCCGGTCACCTGCAGGCGGACGCGCAGCTGGTCGCCCGGTGCGACGACGAGCCCCGGCACGAGCGTGGCGGGCACGACGGCGGTCTCGGCACCGGCCGAGGTCGCGCGCTCGAGGGAGACGCGCACCGTGCCGTCGGTGTGCAGGCGCAGCTTGCCGCGGTAGCTGCCGGCGCTGGTGATGCGTCGGCCCACGACCGACAGGCTGATGCCGTTCGCCGCGGTGGCCGCCTTGTCGGTCGACAACGTCACCGCGGTGTCGGTGGCCGACGACGAGACCGACTGCAGGAACGCCGCCGGACCCGAGCCGGCGGTCGCCATCACCAGGCGGCCGACGCCGCCGGAGACCGAGGCGACGGACGAGCCGCCGGTGATCGTCCAGCCGCCGCCCGTGGTCGCCGTGCCCCAGCCGGACGACAGGGTGCGGGTGAAGTCGTCGGCGGCGATCGGGGGCTGCGCGCCGCTGGTGACCGTCACCGAGCGGGTCACCGAGTCCGTCGCGCCGTCGTCGTCGGTGACCGTCAGCGTCACCGGGTAGGTGCCGGCCGAGGCGTACGCGTGCGTGGTGGTCGACCCGGTGGCCGTGCTGCCGTCGCCGAGCTGCCAGGCCCACGAGGCGATCGTGCCGTCGGCGTCGCTCGACCCGCGGCCGTCGAAGGTGCAGGTGAGGTCGCTGCAGGCCGGCAGGGCGATGCCGGCGACCGGCGGCGTGTTCGGCGGTGCGCCGGCGCTGGTGATCGAGAACTGGTCGGTGAAGGCGCCGGTCACCGGGACGAAGCGTGCGGTGAGGGTGTCGGCGTCGGCCGTCACGTCGAGGAACCCGTGGCTGGCTGCGGTGTTGGCCCCCTCGAGCTGCGCGAAGTAGCCGGCCTCGGTGTCGGCCGGGTTCACGTCGCGCATCATGACGCCGCCCGTGCCGACGGTGGCGACCACCGTGCCGGCGCCCTTGCGCAGTTGGTCGCCGGCGTCGGCGATGCAGTCGGTGTCGACGGTGCCGGTGGCGAGGGTCGAGCAGCCGGTGCCGAGCCGCAGCTGCTTGGTGCGCTGGTAGATGTGCTCGTGGCCGTTCAGCACCAGGTCGACGCGCTTGCGCAGCAGCAGGTCGGTGACGTCGCGGACGCTGCCCTCGCACCCGTACTGGCCGGTCGAGACGCACGGCTTGTGCATGCCGACCACCACCCACGGGATGCCGGCGGCGCGCGCGGCGTCGATCACGTCCGAGGTCCACTGGTAGCGCGGCGTGCCGGCCGCGTACGACCAGGTGCCGTCGGGGAACGCCAGCTCCGGCGAGATCATCACGAAGCGCACCGTCGGGTTCGCCTTCGGGTAGTCGGCGTACCACTGCCGCCCGTAGGTGCCGACGAGACCGGGCAGCTGGTTCGGCAGGCAGGCGGTGAAGTCGTTGACGTTGCCGTTCAGGCCGTTGCTCTCGTGGTTGCCGCTCACCACCTCGAACGGGAAGCCGGCTCCGAGCCGCGAGGTCACGAAGTCGCAGTAGGCCTGCTCGGTGCCGGTGGCTGCGTACGACAGGTCGCCGAGGGCCAGGTCGAGCTCGGGCTGCTGCGCCGCGATCCCGTTCAGCACCAGCGCGGAGTTGCTGCCGTTGCCGTAGTCGCCTGCCGCGGTGAAGTGCACGGGCGGCGGCGTGGCGCTGCGGGCGGACGGCGCGGGGCTCAGCACCAGGGCGGCCAGCACCGCCAGGGCTCCGGCCACCACCCCGGTCCGACGTCGGGACATCGTCGCTCCTCGTCGCGCGGCCCCCGCTGCGGCACCCACGGTGGCACAGGGAGCGGCCTCGGCGCGTCGATTTCCTCGGGTTCACGATGCGCACCCGGTCGGTCACCGCGCGCAGCGGCGTCAGTCGACGTCGAGCAGCAGCCGCAGCAGCCGGGGGGACGGCGAGCCGTGCGACAGCAGCTCGTCGTGCACGGCCCGCGGCGTGGCGCCGGGCCGCGCGACCGCGAGCTCGGCGGCCAGCTGGCCCACCTCGCTGGCGCCCACGTAGTACGTCGACAGCTGCGCGCTGGTGAGCAGCGCGCGGCGCCACTTGCCCTCGGCCTCGCCGTCCTCCTGGTGACCGCGGTCGGTCATCAGGGCGCGGGCCTCGGCGCGCGTCATGCCGCGCGCGTGCACCCGCACGTCGAGGATCGCGTTGATGGTGCAGCGCAGCCGCATCTTCAGCTGCTGCATCCGCAGCGACAGCGCCTCGACGGAGCCGGGCGCGTCCGCCTCGACCGCGTCGGCGACCAGCTGCTCGGCGTGCACCGCCCACCCCTCGACGAACACACCGCTCCACAGGGCCGCCCGCACCGGCGTCGAGCCGCTGTACCGCCGCGAGTGCGCCAGCTGCAGCACGTGCCCTGGCATCGCCTCGTGCACCGTCAGGTCACGCAGCATGTGGTCGTTGTACTCGCGGTAGAACGAGGCGATCCGCGTCTCGTCCCAGTCGGCGGGGGTCGGCGAGACCGCGAAGAACGTCGGCAGCGGCAGCGGTTCGAGCGCGCCCGGCGGGTCGCAGTAGGCGACCGCGACACCGCGCCGCACCTCGGGCATCTCGATGACCTCGGTCGCTGCCAGCAGGTCGCTCGGCACGGTCACCAGGTCGTGCGAGCGCACGAGCTCGGTGAGGTCGTCGAGGTGCACCCGGCACCGGCTCAGCACGTCGGCGTCGCCGACCGGCGCGCCGTCGGCCACCGCGTCGAGGACCGCCCGCACCCGGCCAGCACGGTCGCTGCCGACGCCCAGCAGCGGGGCGAGCGCCGCGGCGGTCTCGTCGATGGCCTCCTCGACGGCCATCAGGTCGCTCTCGGCGCGGTCGAGCAGCGCGTCAGGGCCGGTCTCGGTGTCGAGCACGTACCAGAGCCGCGCGGCGTACGACTGGTCGCCGAGACGCGGGTCGCCGTCGGCCTCGGGCAACCGGTCGGTCAGCCAGTCGGCGTGCGCGTCGAGCGCAGCGGCCGCCTCGACCCGGGCCGCGTCGACCTCGGCCCGACGCTGCGGTGCCCGGTCGAGCAGCGCGTCTGCCTCGTCGAGCAGCCGCACGGTGCCGCGGGTGCGCGCGACCGCCGTCTCGACGTGCACGCGGGGCATCTGACCGAGCACGTCCCGCGCCTGCTCGAGCGCCGCCGGCACCGCCCGCAGCCGGGCGGCGAGCGCCCGGGCGCGCTCGTCCGGCTCGCCGGTGTCGCGGGCCAGCAGCGTGTAGATCGCGTCGCCGGGCAGCGTCACCAGCGGGTCGCGCCGGTGGTCGGCGTGCTCGCCCACCGCCCACTGCCGCGCGGTCAGCCGGGTGCGCAGCAGCTCGAGGTCGGCGACCTCCTGCGGCGGCAGCTGCGTGTCGTCGACGTCGTCGAGCGCGGCCGTCGCGTCGGACAGGTCGCGCAGCTGCGCCTCGACCCCCTCGGTCGACCAGTCGGGCAGGCGGTCGTCGAAGGCGTGCACGCCCAGCGCCGTGGCGGTCACCGGGTCGTGCTCGAGCAGGACGTCGAGCGCCGCCCTGGCCGTGCGCCGGAACCGCTCGCCGGCCTCGCGGCCGCCGAAGATCTGCTCGCTCACCGCGCCACCTCCCCGCCGCGCACGCCCCAGAAGTCGACCCCGTCGCCGCTTGCCCCGCCGGTCCTGCCCGCCCTGCCTGACCCGGCCCCACCTGCCCCGACGCTGCCGTCACCGACGTCACTGTCGCCGCCGCCGTCGCCGGACGCGAGCACCGCCTCCGACCCCGACCCCGACCCCGCAGGCTCCTCGGCGCGCGCGGCCTCCACGGCGCGCGCGGCCTCCACGGCGCGCGCGGCCTCCACGG
>NZ_BAAHBM010000097.1:0-10902 GCF_054776675.1 Angustibacter aerolatus | reverse complement strand
GGGCTCGGCGGCGACGCGCTGACCCTCGGCGGACTGGCCGGCGGCGTCGGCCCCGGCGAGGTGTGGCGGGCGGTCGTCGACGCCGCGGCCGACCAGGCGCTCGCGCTGCACCGGGCGATGGACGACGTCGTCGGCCCGGGCGACCGCGTGGTCGTCACCGGCGGCTGGCGGCACAGCGCCCAGGTGATGCGGGCGAAGGCCGCCCGGTTCGGGCGGCTGCAGGCGTCCGAGGTCGAGGAGGCCGGCGCCCTGGGCGCCGCCGTGCTGGCCGCTCGCGCGGTCGGCGCGCTCGGGCCCGACGAGCTGCTGGGGGCACCGTGAGCGACCGTCCGCTGTTCGCCGACGAGCGCCAGTCGGAGGTGCTGCGTCTGCTCACGGCAGAGCGGCGCGTCGAGAGCGCCCGGCTGGCCGAGCTGTTCGCGGTGAGCGCCGAGAGCGTGCGCAAGGACCTCGCGCAGCTGGAGGCGCGCGGCCTGCTGCGGCGGGTGCACGGCGGCGCCGTCCCCGTGGCGCGGCAGTCCGACGAGGTGCAGGTCGGCGAGCGCACCGGCCGCGCCACCGAGAAGTCGGCGATCGCGCGGCAGGCGCTGCACCTGGTGCCGGACGGCGGCACCGTGCTGCTCGACGCCGGCACCACCACGCTGCGGCTGGCCGAGCTACTGCCCGCCGACCGCGACCTCGTCGTCTACACCAACTCGCTGCCGGTGATGTCGGCGCTGCTGGCCCGCGACGTCGGGGTGGTGAGCCTGGGCGGGCGGGTGCGCCGCGAGACCATGGCCTCGGTCGGGCCGCTCACCGTCGAGGCGCTCGCCGGCATCAACGTCGACGTCGCGTTCCTCGGCACGAACGCGCTGTCGTTCACCCGCGGCCTCACCACGCCCGACGTCGACGAGGCGCAGGTCAAGCACGAGATGCTGGCCGCGGCGCGGCAGCGCGTGTTCCTCGTCGACTCGGGCAAGCTCGGCACCGAGAGCCTGGCCAGGCACGCCGGGCTCGACGACGTGGACGTGCTGGTCACCGACGCCGGCCTGCGCCCGGAGCACCGCCAGCAGCTGGTGGCGGCCGACGTCGTCGTCGAGGTCGCGGGGGAGGGGACGCCGTCGTGATCACCACCGTCACCGCCAACCCGAGCCTCGACCGCACCCTGCACCTGCCGCGCCTCGAGCCGGGCCGGGTCAACCGGGCCACCCGCACGCTGGTCGAGCCGAGCGGCAAGGGCGTCAACGTCGCGCTCGGGCTGCACGGCGCCGGCGTCTCGGCCCGCGCGGTGCTGCCGGTGGGCGGCGCCTCGGGCACCGAGCTGGTCGGGCTGCTCGACGCCCTCGGGCTGGCGCACGTCGACGTCCCGGTGGCCGGCGCCGTCCGCAGCAACGTCTCGCTGGTCGAGGCCGACGGCCGCACCACGAAGGTGAACGAGCCGGGCCCGACGCTCGCGCCCGACGAGGTCGCCGCCCTGCTCGACGCCGCGCGGGCCTCGAGCGCGCGCGGCGAGTGGGTGGTGTGGGCCGGCAGCCTGCCCGGCGGGTTCTCGCCGCAGCGGCTGGCCGACGCCGTCGCCGACGCCCGGGCGGCGGGACGCCGGGTCGCCCTCGACTGCTCCGGGCAGGCCCTGGTCACGGCGCTGTCGCGGGACGGCGAGCAGCTGCCGCACCTGGTGAAGCCGAACGCCGAGGAGCTCGCCGAGCTGGCCGGCCGGCCGCTGCCGACCCTCGGCGACGTGCTCGACGTCGCGGGCGACCTCGTGCGCCGCGGGGTCCGCACGGTGCTGGTCAGCCTCGGCGGCGACGGCGCGGTGCTGGTCGACGCCGACCTGACCGAGCCGCTGCACGGCCGCGCCCAGGCCGGTGCCGTGGTCAACACGGTCGGGGCGGGCGACGCCTTCCTCGCCGGCTGGCTCGCCGCCGCCGACGGCGGTGCCGCACCGGCCGACGCGCTCGCCGCGGCCCTGCGCTCCGGAGCCGCTGCGGTGGAGCACGAGGGCACCCTGCTCGGCACGCCCGACCCGCGGCGTCCGGTCTCGATCGGGCCGGTGCACCGCGACCAGCCCGTCGCTGCACACTAGTTAACCGTCAACGAAGAGCACAGGAGAGCCGTCATGCCCCAGATGCGCCGCGTGGTCGTGCACGCCGACCGGATCACCGTCGACCAGGTCGAGCAGCCCGAGCCGTCGGCCACCGAGGCGCTGGTGCGCACGACGGTGAGCGGCGTCTGCGGCTCCGACACGCACGCCGCGCACGGCCAGCACCCGTTCATCGAGCTGCCCTACCAGCCGGGCCACGAGGTCGTCGGCGTCGTCGAGGCCGTCGGGGCCGACGTCACCGCCGTGCAGGTGGGGCAGCGCGTCACGGTCGAGCCGACGCTGGTCTGCGGGCACTGCAAGAGCTGCACCACGGGCAACGAGAACATCTGCGAGAACCTCGAGTTCTTCGGCTGCAACTGGCCGCAGGGCGGCATGGCCGACCGCTTCACCGTCGACGCCGCCCGGCTGCACGTGGTGCCCGACGACCTCGACGACACCGCCGCCGCGCTCATCGAGCCGCTCTCGACGCCCGTGCACGCCATCCGGCTCGCCGGCGGGGTCGAGGGCCGCACCGTCGCGATCCTCGGCGCCGGCACCATCGGCCTCCTCGTGCTGGCCGCCGCCCGGCACCAGGGGGCGCGGCGGATCGTCGTCACCGACGTGCTGCCGGCCAAGCGGGAGCGCGCCCTGCGGATGGGCGCCGACGCCGCCGTCGACGCCGCCTCGTCCACGGTCGTGTCCGACGTCCGGCACGAGCTGGGCGAGAGCGCCGACGTCGTGCTCGACTGCGTCGCGATCCAGCGCACCGTCGACCAGGCGATCCAGCTCGCCGACAAGGGCGGCACCGTGGTGGTCGTGGGCGTGCCCGTCGGCGACGTCACGATCCCGCTGCCGATCGTGCAGGACCACCAGATCCGCATCCAGGGCGCGGCGACGTACCTGCCCGAGGACTACGCGACGTCGATCGCGATCCTGCAGGCCGGCGGCGTGCCCGTCGACGAGGTCGTCACCGCCACCCTCCCGCTCGACGACGTCGCCGAGGCCTTCGCGCTCAGCGGCACCGCCGACCAGGTCAAGGTGCTCGTCCGCCCCTGACCCCCCCGCCGAGATGCGGGTACCGGTTCAGTCGAGCGCCGTGGGGTGAACCGGTGCTCGCAGCTCGGCGCGGGTCCGGGGGCGGCGGCGGAGCAGGTCGTGGGCGCCGCCGGCGGTGACGAGGGCGACGGCGGCGAGCGCCAGGGCCTGCTGCCACGGCGTCCAGCCGAGCGGGCGCATCGTGAGGTGGGCGAGCAGCGTCGCGACGAGCCCGCGGCCGATCACGGCGACGGCCCCCACCAGCAGCGTGTCGTGGCGCGGGCCGGGGGAGCGGGCCAGCAGCGCGAGCAGCACCACCACCCCGGACAGCCCGACGGCGTACGACGACACCAGCGCGGGCGTGCGGTCGGGCACCGCGGCCACGAGCAGCGCGCCGCCGAGCACGCACGCGACGGCGCTCACCCGGCAGGTGACGAGCCGTCCGTGCCGCACCAGGAAGGTCCGCTTGCCGAGCAGCGCGTCGCCCCGGACGTCGCGCACGTCCTTCAGGAGCAGGCGGCCGATGACGGCGGCGTACAGCCCGCCGAGCAGCAGCGCGTCGTCGCGGGTGACCTCGGCGCGGGCGGCGAGCAGCCCCACCAGGTAGGGCACGGCGACGACGTTCAGCGGCAGCGCGAGGGAGGCCACCGCACCGCGCGCCGAGAGCCGCAGCGGCGGCAGCGAGTACGCGGCGCCGACGAGGGTGCCGGCCACCAGCACGGCCAGCGGCAGCGGCCCGAGCAGCGCCGCGGCGGTCAGCGCGAGCACCCCGCCGACGACCGCCACCACCACGAGGTCGCGCGGCACCGCACCGCTGGCCAGCGGACGCCGCCGGTCGCCGGCGAGGTTGACGCGGTCGACCTCGGCGTCGGCCAGGTCGTTCAGCACCACCGACACCAGCAGGTACCCCACGGTGGCGACCAGCACCCCGGCCACGAGCGGCAGGTCGGCGACGCGCGAGGCCCGGCCGTGCTGCGCCAGCCCGAGCAGCGCGTACGAGCCCAGCAGCAGCACCAGGGCCGGCCGCGCCATCAGCACCACGAGCCGCACCCGGGCCGCGAGCAGGCTCACTTGCTGTCCGCCCAGCTGTTGATCGCCAGCATGAACAGCAGCACGCCGGCGACGGCGACCAGGCCGCAGACGCCGAGCACCACGGCGACCACGATGCCCGCGACGCGCCACGCGCTGCGGCCCCTGGGGGCACCCGGATCGGGCTCGCTCACGGCCTGCTCCCTCGCTCGGCGGAACCGCCAGGGTACGGATTTCACCGAGCCGGTGGGAGCCGTGTAGGCTCCTCGCCGTTGCCCCAATAGCTCAGTCGGCAGAGCGTCTCCATGGTAAGGAGAAGGTCTACGGTTCGATTCCGTATTGGGGCTCGACAGCCGCTGCCCGCCGAAGGCAGCGGCTCCTGGCGGGGTAGCTCAGGTGGTTAGAGCACACGACTCATAATCGTGGTGTCGCGGGTTCGAGTCCCGCCCTCGCTACCCAGGGTCCGAGGCGCACGACGCCCGGGCCCTTCGTCGTCCGCGGGGCGACTGGGTGGCTGACAGAGGCAGGGCGCGATCGCATCTGTCCTGCCGGCGTACGCTGGAGCGGTGACGACCGCCGGCGACTCGCGCACCGCGCGCTACGGCCTGGGCTTCGCTCCCGACGGCCTCTACCTCGCGCAGGAGCTGCTGAACAGCGGCCTGCCCGGCGACGTCGACGCAGACCCGCTGACCTCGCTCGCACCCGCTCGGGCGTGGCTCACCGCGGCGACCACCGAGTGGGCCGCTCGGGCAGGCCGACCTGCGCCCGACCTGTCCCTGAGCGAGCGTGACCTGCCGAGAGCGCGTCGGCTGCGCGACACGGTGCGGGCCTGGCTGGACGGCGGGGACCCGGCGTGGGAGTCGTCACCGGTCGCCGTCGGTCTCGTCGCGGACCGCCGCACGGCGTACGGCCCGGCCTCCGGCGGCGCGGCGGGGCTCGAGTCCCTGGTCGCCGTCGAGCTGCTGCTCGCCGACCGCGCCGACCGGCTGCGGCGGCTGAAGGTGTGCGCCAACCCCGAGTGCGGGGCCGCCTTCTACGACGGCTCGCCGAACGCCAGCCGCCGCTGGCACGACGTGCGCACCTGCGGCAACGTCGCCAACCTCCGGGCGTCCCGTGCGCGGCGGGCGGCGCCCGCCTGACGCGTCTCGCGACCCGCCCCGTCGGCCCTGCAGGTCGGGGTGGCCGAACAGGCCGGGCAGGCCGCCGGTGTGCACGAACACCACGCGTCCCACCGGCAGGGTGCCCGCAGCGGCGGCGGCGACGAGTCCGGCCATCGCCCGCCCGGTGTACGTCGGGTCGAGCACCACGCCCTCGGTGCGCGCGGCCAGGGCGAGGGCGTCGCGCGTCGCCGACGTCAGGTGGTCGTACCCGGCACCGATGTGGGTGTCGTCGACCTGCAACCCCACGGCCGAGACGCCCATCGCGGTGACGAGCCCGACCACGGTCGCCCGAGCGTCCGCGACGGCGCCGGTCGCGACCCCGAGCACCCGCGCCGTCCCCAGCGCGGCGACCAGCCCGGCCATCGTGCCGCCCGACCCGACGGCGACCACCGCGAGGCCGAGGTCAGGTACCTGGGCGAGCAGCTCCTCGCCCGCCTGCCGATAGGCCTCGGCGCTCGCCGGGCTGGTGCCCCCGAACGGCACGAGGTGCGCGCCGCGTCGGGCGGCCTCCTGCGCGGCGACGTCGCCGGCGGCGCGCCCACCGGCGAACAGGACCTCGGCGCCGAGCAGCTCGTCGAGCAGCAGGTTGCCGCGCATCCGCGGCGGCCGCTCGCCCTCGAGCACCAGCACGCACCGCAGCCCGCACCGGGCGGCGGCGGCGGCCGTCAGCCGGGCGTGGTTGCTCTGCGGCGCACCCGTGGTGACCACCGTGTCGGCGCCGGCCGCCAGCGCCTGCGCCAGCGTGACCTCGAGCTTGCGCACCTTGTTGCCGCCGCCGGCCAGGCCCATCAGGTCGTCGCGCTTGAGCAGCAGCCGGTCGGGGGACAGCCCGAGCGCCTGCGCCAGCCGGGGCGCGGCCTCGACGGGGGTGGGTCGGGAGAACAGGGAGAGCGCCGCCGGGAGCGGGTGACCGGTCACGCCGTCAAGCCTCGCATGACATAGACAAAACCGATAAGCCTCTGTCACGGTGGTGCGACCAGCCCCGTCACCAGGAGGACCGCATGACCAGCAGGCTCACCGGCACCGTCGCGCTCGTCACCGGCGCGAGCAGCGGCATCGGCGCGGAGACCGCTCTCGCGCTCGCCGCCGCGGGGGCCGACGTCGCCCTCGTCGCCCGGCGTCGCGACCGGCTCGAGGCGCTCGCCGACCGCGTCCGATCGCTCGGGACGAAGGCGGAGGTCGTCGAGGCCGACGTCACCGACCGTGCCCAGGCCGTGGGTGCCGTCCAGCAGGCCGTCACCGCGCTCGGCCGGCTCGACACGGTGGTGAACAACGCCGGCGTGATGCTGCTCGGACCGGTCGAGGGGGCCCCGGTCGAGGAGTGGGACCGGATGATCGCGCTCAACCTGCAGGGGCTGCTGTACGTCACGCACGCCGCCCTGCCGCACCTGCTCGAGGCGGCCGCGGGGTCGAGGG
Organism: Angustibacter aerolatus; assembly: GCF_054776675.1. Lineage (NCBI taxonomy): Bacteria > Bacillati > Actinomycetota > Actinomycetes > Kineosporiales > Kineosporiaceae > Angustibacter > Angustibacter aerolatus. Next base: position 4,203 of record NZ_BAAHBM010000097.1, on the reverse strand, counting down.
CCACGGCGGACGTGGTGATGGTCAGCTCGATCGCGGGCCGCTCCGCCCAGGCCGGGATGGGGGTCTACAACCTGACGAAGCACGGCGTCGGCGCCTTCGCCGAGTCGCTGCGCCAGGAGGTCGCCGGCCGGCACGTGCGGGTCTCGCTCGTCGAGCCCGGGCCCGTCGCCACCGAGCTGTTCACCCACATCCGGCCCGAGGTGCTCGAGGCCGGCCGCTCGGCGTTCGCCGGCACCCCGCTGCTGCAGGCGGGCGACGTCGCCGACGCCATCGCCTTCGTCGTGACCCGGCCGGCCCGCGTCGTCGTGAACGAGGTGCTGCTGCGTCCCGACGGCCTGGCCTGACCGGCCGCGACGCCGCACGACCCGGGCTGCGGGTCGTGCGGCGGCGTGACAGGCTCTGCGGACCGGCCGACCGGTCGGCCGGTCCGACGGCGAGACGGGTGACGTGAGCGGCACGGTGCGGGTGGGGTACGCCGCGATCCACCGGGCGCTCGCCGACCGGGGCGTCAAGAGCCACGGCCGGTTCATCCTGCGCAGCTACTCCTCCGAGCGGTTCCGCTCGACGCTGAAGGCCAATCTCGCGGGTCTGCTGACGATGCTCGAGTGGGACGTCGAGCACGGCCTGCTCGTGCACCGCGTGTCGTCGCAGCTGGTGCCGTTCGGCGCGCACCCGGTGGTCGACGTCGACTGGGGCCGCGACTTCGCCGGCCAGCTCGCGGAGATCGGCACCTTCGTGCGGCACCACGGCATGCGGCTGTCCTTCCACCCGGGGCAGTACACGCTGATCAACTCGCCCGACGAGGACGTGCACCGCCGCGCCGTCGACGACCTGCTGTACCAGTGCCGCGTGTTCGACCTCATGGGCCTCGACACCACGCACAAGGTGCAGATCCACGGCGGCGGCGCGTACGGCGACATGGCGACCTCGCTCGACCGCTTCGTCGCGCGCTACCGCGAGCTGCCCGACGTCGTCCGCGCCCGGCTCGTGCTCGAGAACGACGACTTCGGCATCACCTACCGCGAGGTGCTCGACCTCGCCGACCGCACCGGCGTGCCGGTGCTGCTCGACAACCTGCACCTCGACGTCACCGACCCGGACGTCGGCACCCGGGCGGCGCTCGCGGCCGTCGCGCCGACGTGGGGGCCGGCCGACGGCGTGCCGCTCGTCGACTACAGCTCGCAGGACCCCGAGAAGCGGGTCGGCGCGCACGCGGTGTCGCTCGACGTCGACCACTTCACCCGCTGGCTCGACGACGTGGGCGACCGCGACCTCGACGTCGTGCTGGAGATCAAGGACAAGGAGGTCAGCGCCCTCGCCGCGGCGGCCGTCGTGGCCGGGCACGGGTAGGCTGGGCCTGCACCGTTTGGAGCGTCCCGGGGTCCTCGCGTACCCTGGACCGGTTGCCTTCCGATCGTCTGTCCTGAGAGAGCGAGCAGTCCCGTGGCCAGCAAGAGCGCCGACATCCGCCCGAAGATCACGCTGGCGTGCACGGAGTGCAAGGAGCGCAACTACATCACGCGCAAGAACCGTCGCAACGACCCCGACCGGCTCGAGCTCAAGAAGTACTGCCGTCGCGAGCGTCGCCACACGGTGCACCGCGAGACCCGCTGACCTCAGCACCCCGCTCCGGACGACGACGGCCGCCACCTCCCTGCGAGGTAGGCGGCCGTCCGCCGTCCGGGTCCACGCGCACCACCCCCTCGAGAGGCAGCAGCATGGTCAACGCCGAGTTCGCCGGGCGGGTCTACCCGCCGATGGCGCCGTACGAGGTGGGCCGGGAGAAGATCCGCGAGTTCGCCGAGGCCGTCGGCCCGCAGCCCGCGCACGTCGACCCCGAGGCGGCCCGCGCGCTCGGCCACCCCGACGTCATCGCGCCGCCCACCTTCGCGGTGATCGTGGCGCAGCGTTGCGACGCCCAGCTGGTCCAGGACCCCGAGGCGGGCATCGACTTCAGCCGCGTCGTGCACGGCGAGCAGACCTTCCGCCACCACCGGCCGATCGTCGCCGGCGACCGTCTCGTCGCCACCCTGCACGTCGACGCGGTGCGCTCGGCCGGCGGCCACTCGATGGTCACCACCCGCAGCGAGATCGCCGACGAGGCCGGCCAGCCGGTCTGCACCGCGACCTCCACGATCGTCGTCCGCGGCGGTGACGCGTGAGCGCCCCCCGGTTCGACGACGTGCAGGTCGGCGACGTGCTGCCGGCCCAGGCGTTCGAGGTCACCCGCGCCGACCTGGTGCGCTACGCCGGCGCCTCGGGCGACCTCAACACGATCCACTGGAACGACCGCGTCGCGCGCGAGGTGGGCCTGCCCGGCGTCATCGCCCACGGCATGTTCACCATGGCCACCGCGGTGCGCGTCGTCGTCGACTGGGTCGGCGACCCCGGCGCCGTCGTCGAGTACGGCGTGCGGTTCACCAAGCCGCTGCCGGTGCCCGACCCCGGCTCGGCCCGGCTCGACGTCACCGGCACGGTCGCGGTGAAGGACGACGCCGCGCGCACGGTGCGCGTCGACCTCACCGCCACCACGCCCGGCCCCGACGGCGCCACCGTGTCGGTGCTCGGCCGCGCGCGCGCCACCGTCCGGCTGCCGTGACGACCACCGCCGCCCGCCCTGCGGCCACCGTGACCCGCGCGCGCACCGCCGTCATGGCGGTGTTCCTGCTGAACGGCCTGGTCATGGCGTCGTGGATCAGCCGGGTGCCGGCCACCCGCGACCGGCTCGACCTGTCGGCGTCGCAGATCGGCCTGGTGCTGCTCGCGATGAGCGGCGGCGCGGTGCTGGCCCTCCCGCTCGCCGGCACCGTCGTGCACCGGTTCGGCCCGCGCGGCACCGTGCGCGCCGCGGCGCTGCTCTGCACCGCCGGCCTCGCGCTGTTCGGCCTCGCCCCGTCGGTGTGGCTGCTCGTGCCGGGCCTGTTCTGCATGGGCGTCGGGTCCGGTACCTGGGACGTCGCGATGAACGTCGAGGGCGCCGAGGTCGAGCGGCGGCTGGGCCGCGCGATCATGCCGCACTTCCACGCGCTCTTCAGCGTCGGCACCGTGGTCGGCGCCCTGCTCGGCGCGCTGCTGAACCACCTCGACGTGCCCACCCCGGCCCACCTGGTGCCGCTCGCCGTGCTGGTCGCGGTGGCCACGCTGTGGTCGCTGCGCGGGTTCCTGCCGGACGCCGAGGTGCCCGACGAGCACGCCGACGACGCGGCGACCTCCGGGCCGCGGATGCGGGCGATCGACGCCTGGCGCGAGCCGCGCACCCTGGCCATCGGCCTCGTGGTGCTGACCTTCGCGTTCACCGAGGGCTCGGCGAACGACTGGATGGCGCTCGCGCTGGTGGACGGCTACGACCTGTCGAACTCCCAGGGCGTGCTCGGCTTCGCGGTCTTCGTCACCGCCATGACCGTCGGCCGGCTGCTCGGCACGCGGCTGCTCGACCGGTTCGGCCGGGTGCCGGTGCTGCGGCTCACCGCCGCGCTCGCGGTGGTCGGCCTGCTGCTCGTGGTCGTCGGCGTCTCGCCGTGGCTGGCCGGCGTCGGTGCCGTGCTGTGGGGGCTGGGCGCATCGCTCGGGTTCCCGGTGGGCATGAGCGCCGCCGCCGACGACCCCCGGTACGCGGCGGCGCGGGTGAGCGTCGTGTCGTCGATCGGGTACACCGCCTTCCTCGCCGGGCCGCCGCTCATCGGGTTCCTCGCCGACCACGTGGGCATCCTCGAGGCGCTGTGGGTCGTGCTCGCCGTGCTCGCGGTCGCCGTCGTCGTGGCCCAGGCCGCGCGCGAGCAGCCGCCGGCCGGGTCGTAGCGCCGTGCGGCTCGCCGAGCAGCTGCTCGTGCTGGTGCTCGACCCGTCGAGCGGCCGGCTGCGCCGCTACGGGCCGCCGCTCAACCTCGCCCTCGCCGGCGCGCTGCTGCGCGAGGCGCTGCGCACCGGCCTGGTGCGGCTCGGTGCCGACGGCCGGGTGGTGCCGGTCCCCGACGCCGACGGCGTCGACGGCGTCGACGGTGCTGCCGCCGTCGACCCGCTGCTGCGGCTGGTGCTGGGTGCGTCCGGCCGGGCGCCGCAGGGCCGGCCCGTGCAGCGCGTGGTCGCGAAGGTCGCCCCCGGCCTGCGCCTGCTGGTGCGCGACGAGCTGCTGCGCGACGACGTGCTGGTGCGCCTCCACCGCGTCGTCCTCGGGGTGCTGCGGCTGGGGCGCTGGGTGCCGGC
>NZ_BAAHBM010000096.1:0-10964 GCF_054776675.1 Angustibacter aerolatus | reverse complement strand
CCGCCGGCACCTCGACGGCGTGCAGCGGCCGGTCGAGCACGGTGGCCAGCAGGGTGCGCCAGGCGGCGTGCGTCGTGCCCCCGCCGGCGAGTCGCGTCTCGCGGCCGCGAGCGGCGGTGAGCGGCAGCGCGTCGACGGCGTCCGCGACGGCGAAGGCGACGCCCTCGAGCGCCGAGCGCAGCAGCGACGTCCGGTCGTGCCGCGGGTCGAGGCCGGTCCAGGCGCCGCGCATCGAGGGGTCGAGGTGCGGGGTGCGCTCGCCGACGAGGTGCGGCAGGAACAGCGGGTCGACGGCCCGCGCGGGCGTGGTCGCGGTGTCGTACAGCTCGGCCCACCCTGCCCCCAGCAGCCGGCGCACCCAGTCGAGCGTCTGACCACCCGTCAGCCCGGCCGCCATCGCGTACCAGCCGTCGAGGGTCGCCGACCGGTACAGGTGCGTCACGGGCGCCGTCGGCAGCGTCTCGAGGGCGGGGGCTCCGACCGTCGCCACCACCTGCACCCCGGTGCCGATCGTGAGCTGCACCGCGCCGGGGGCGACGAGGCCGGTGCCGAGGGCGGCTGCCGCGGTGTCGGCCGCCCCTGCCGCCACCGGCGCGCCCGCCGGCAGTCCCAGGTCGGCGGCGGCCGACGCCAGCAGGTCGCCGGCGCGCGCGCCCGACCAGGGCAGCAGCTCGGGCAGCAGCCGGCGGTCGACGTGCAGGGCGTCGAGCACCTCGCCGCTCCACCGGACGTCGACCACGTCGAGCAGCAGGGTGGCCGAGGCGTCGCTGGGCTCGGTGGCGACGACGCCGGTCATCCGCGCCCGCAGCCAGTCCTTGGGCTGCAGCGCCCAGGCGGCGCGCGCGACGACCGCCGGCTCGTGCTGCTGCAGCCACGCCAGCGAGGGCCCGGCCATGCCGGCCGTCACGGGGTTGCCGAGCCGCCGTCGCGTGGCGTCCGGCAGCGCGCGGTACGCGTCGAGCTGCGCCAGGGCCCGCGTGTCGGCCCAGAGCACGGCCGGCCGCACGGGCCGCAGGTCGGCGTCGCACAGCACCACGCCGTGCATCTGACCGCTCAGGCCGACACCCGCCACCTCCGCACCGGGCGCGGCCCGCAGCACCTGCGCGCACGCCCGGCGCACCGCCGCCCACCAGGCGTCCGGGTCGGTCTCGGCCCAGCCGGGGTGCGGCCGGTCGACGGCATAGGGCTCGTCGGCCTGCTGCAGCACGGCCCCGGCGGCGTCGACGAGCGCGACCTTCACCGAGCTGGTGCCCAGGTCGATGCCCAGCAGCGTCGCCGGCGGCACGTCAGCCCCGCCGTGCCATGACGTCCTCGAACACCCGCGCCGCCTGCTCGGTGTGCTCGTCGGCCGCCATCGCCTCGACGACGTCGGGGTTCGCCGTCACGTGCCGGACGCCGACCGCCGCCGCCTGCTCGACGACCTGCGGCGAGCGGACGCTGGCCAGCAGCACGTGCGTGCCGGTGCCCTGCAGCGCCTGCACCATGGCGGCGATCAGCTCGACCGGCGGCTCGCCGGTGCGGTCGCCGATCTGACCGAAGTACGGCGCGACGTAGGTGGCACCGACCTGCGCCGAGAGCAGCGCCTGGGCCACGGTGTTGACCGCCGTCACCAGGGTCGGGGTGCCTGCGCGGCGCACCGCCGTGGCGGCGGCGAAGCCGGCCAGGGTGGCCGGCAGCTTCACGACGGCGCGGTCGCCGAGCGCCCGCACAGGTTCGGCGTTGGCGACCATCTGCTCGGTGGTGGCGCCCCAGGTCTGGAAGAACACCTCCTGCGCGCCCGCCTCGACGAACGTCTCGTACAGCTGCACGAAGTCCTTCGCGCCCCGGTCGGAGCGGTCGAGGATCGTGGGGTTCGAGGTGACGCCCACGACCAGGCCGGCCCGCAGCAGCGGGAGCACTCGGTCGACGTCGGCGCTGTCGGCGTAGAGCTGCATCAGATGCCTTTCATCACGGGTCGGGACGCGGCAGGGGCGCCCGCTCGGTGAGCGGGCGCCCCGTCCGGTGTCAGTCTCCCCGGGTCAGCAGGAGGACTTGTAGGCGGCCTGCCCGCCCTCGCCGTCCAGGTTGTCCTTCGTGATGACGGTGAAGCCGGTCTGCACCTTGGTGGTGGTCTGACCGCCGTCGAGCGCGGCGACCGCCTGGTCGACGCCGTAGGCGCCGATCTGGCCGGGCTGCTGCGCCACCAGGGCCTGCACGGTGCCCTCCTTGAGGGCCGCGATCTGGTTCGGGCCGGCGTCGAAGCCGACGATCTTCACCTGACCGCTCTTGCCGGCCTGCTTGACGCCGGTGGCCGAGCCCTCGGCGGCGAACAGGTTGGCCGCGAAGATGCCGACCAGGTCGGGGTCCTTCTGCAGCTGCGCACCGACGAGCTGCGACGCGGTGGCCGGGTCGTTGTGGCTGTACTGCACGCCGACGTACTGGAACTTGCTGTCGGCCTTGACGGCCTCCTCGAAGCCCTTGGCGCGCGCGTCGGTGGTCGAGATGCCCGGGTCGACGCCCACGATCATGACCTTGCCGCCGCCCGGGTTCAGCTTCTTGATGGCGTCGAACGCCGCCTTGCCGCCGCCCTCGTTGTCGGACGCGATGCCGGACACCGCGAAGGACGGGTCGTTGACGGTGGTGTCGACGAGCACGACCTTGATGCCGGCGGCAGCGGCGCGCTGCAGGGGCTGCTGCATGGCCGACACGTCGGTGGGCGCCACGAGCAGCGCGTCCGGCTTGCCTGCGACGATCGAGTCGAGGATCGGCTTCTGCAGCGTGGGGTCGAACTTCTGCGCGCCCTGCGTCTTCACCGTGACGCCGAGCGTGCTGGCCTCGTCCTGCGCACCGCACTGCATGGTGATGTAGAACTGGTCGCCGGCGACGCCCTGCAGGAACTGGATGTTGTAGTTCTTCTTCGCCTTCTCCGGTGCGGTGACCGTGGTCGCCGACGCGATGGGGGCGGGGCCGGCAGCCGACGACGCCGAGCCGCTGCCGCCACCGGCGGCCTCCGGCTTGGACGACGAGCAGGCGGCCATGGGCAGTGCGAGCACCAGTGCCCCACCGACCAGCAGAGCGCGCTTCGTGTTCACGCGGGTTCCCTTCACTTCGAGTTCTTGCGACTGAACAGGTTTCGGGACCGTGCACCCCGCAGGGCGGCGGCACGGCGGGACTGGTCGACGTACACCGCGGCCACGAGGACCGCACCGACCGCGACGCCCTGCCAGAAGGGCTGGACGCCGATGATGACGAAGCCGCTCTGCAGCACCGCCGGGATGAAGATGCCGACGACGGTGCCGAAGATCGTGCCCTCGCCACCGAAGATCGACGTGCCGCCGATGACGACCGCCGCGATCACGTTCAGGTTCGTGAGCGACTGCCCGGCGATCGTCGTCGTGCCGTACTGCGCCAGCGACAGCACCGCTCCGACGCCGGCCAGCGCGCCGGTGAAGCCGTAGATGGCGATGAGGTGCCGGCTGACCTTGACGCCGTTGCGCCGAGCCGCCTCCTCGTTCGACCCGACCGCGTAGGTGTAGCGGCCGAACTTCGTCTTGTGCAGCAGGATGCCGCCGAGGACCACCACGATCAGCGCCAGGAACGGCAGCCCGGGGATGCCCAGCACCTTGGTGTAGGCGCTGAAGTCGGTGAGGCTCTCGGGCACCGAGCGGATGTCGATGCCGCCGGTGATCACCTGCGCCAGGCCGAGCGCCACCGACAGCGACCCGAGGGTCACGATCAGGGCCGGCACCCTGGCGTGCGCGATCATCCAACCGTTCAGCAGGCCCCACACCAGGCCGCTGAGGACGGCGACGACGACGCCGGCCAGGGCGACGCCGGCACCGCTGCCGCTCATGCCGTCCATGACCTTCGCGGAGATCACCGACGAGAACACCAGCACCGAGCCGACCGACAGGTCGATGCCCGAGGTGATGATGACGAAGGTCATGCCGACCCCGAGCACCGCCAGCACGGCGACGTTCTGCGAGATCAGCGAGAAGTTGCCTCCCGACAAGAACCGGCCGCCGGCCGCGATGCTGAAGAAGAGGCAGATGACGATCAGCACGCCGAGGATCCAGAACGCCTGCAGGCTGAGCATCCGCTTGATCAGCGACTGGCTGCCGTCCCCGGCGGAGGCCTCGCCCGTGACGACGGCGGGCTGGTTGGCGATGGCGCTCACGCGACTCCCTCCTTGGCGTCGAGGGCGCCGGTCATGGCACCCACCAGGGTCTCGACGGACGCGTCCTTCGCGTCGTAGGTGGCGACGCGGTGCCCGAGCCGCAGCACCTGGATGCGGTCGCACACGTCGATGACGTGCGGCATCGAGTGGCTGATGAACACCACGGCGATGCCCTTGTCGCGCACCCGCTTGATCGACTCGATGACGTTCTTGGTCTGCACCACGCCCAATGCGGCCGTCGGCTCGTCCAGGATGATGATCTTGCTGGCCCAGGCGATCGCCCGGGCGATGGCGATGCCCTGCCGCTGACCACCCGACATCGACCCCACGGGCGAGGTGAGCGAGCGGACGGTGGCGCCGAGCTCCTTGAACGAGGCGGCCGCCTGCTTGCGCATCTCCTTCTCGTCCATGAAGCCGAGCCGGCCCAGCACGCCCTTCGCCGGGATCTCGCGGCCGAGGAAGACGTTCTGCGTCGGGTTCAGGTGCGGCGCCAGCGCGAGATCCTGGTAGACGACCTCGATGCCGAGCGCGTTCGCCTGCTGCGGCGACTCGAGGTGCACCTCCTGGCCCTCGACGAGGATCTGCCCGGAGTCGAGCTCGAGGCTGCCGGAGAGCGCCTTGATGAGCGTCGACTTGCCGGCGCCGTTGTCACCGATGAGCCCGACGACCTCGCCGGCACCGATGTCGAAGTCGGCGGCGTCGAGCGCCCTGACGTGCCCGAAGCTGCGTGACAGCCCCCGGGCCTCGAGGAGTGCGGTCATGCGTGGTCCCCGTTCTGTGAGATGGCGGCAGGTGGCCAGGTGGTGCCGGGACGGCAGACGAGCAGCCGGACGTCGCCCTCCGCGTGCCAGTCGCCCGCCGAGGCGGGCACGACCCAGGTCTGCCCCTGGCTCGCGGGCTGCCCGGCGAGGGTGCCGCTGCCCGCCACGACGACGACCACGGCGAACCCGGCCGGCACGGGCTGCCCGTCGGTGCCGGGCGCCAGCAGGTGCATCCGGAAGAACGGCTCGGCGTCGTCGGGCAGCACCGGCGCGAGGCTGGTCGCCCCGTCGGCCACGGTGTGCCGCAGCAGCCGCGTGACGTCGGTGGTGGCCGCGCCCTCGACCGAGGACAGCGCCACCGCGCGGTCGAGCCCGAGGAACACCTCGTCGTCCGAGGCGCTGGTGTTGGTGCGCTCCAGCAGGATCGACTGGTCCGTCGGCTCCTGCGCCTCGATCAGCAGGATGCCCGCGCCGATGGCGTGCGGCGTGCCACCCGGCACGAGCACGCCGTCGCCGGCTCGCACCGGCACCCGGTGCATGCGCTCGAGCATCGCGTCGGCGTCCTGCGCGTCGACCAGCGCCGCGAGCTCGTCGGGGGCCACGTCGTCGCGCCAGCCGACCCACACCGCGGCGTCCGCCTCGGCCTGCAGCACGTACCAGGCCTCGGTCTTGCCGTAGGCGCAGCCGAGGTGCGTCGTGGCGAACTCGCGCGTGGGGTGCACGTGCACCGGCAGCCGCTGCCCGGCGTCGAGCACCTTGACCAGCACGCCGGTGTCGCCGGGGTCGCCGTCGTCGCGGCCCCGCCAGCCCACCGGGTCGGCCCGCACGGCGTCGCGCAGCAGCGTGCCGTCGGCCAGCCGGGCCAGGCCGAGCTCGTCCTCGCCGAAGCGGGCGACGGTCGCGCCGACCCACTCCTCGGGGGAGCGGTCGCCGACGGACGGGATGCCGCGCCACGCGGCGAGCGCGGGGCCGCCGGCGTACCAGTGCGGCACGACGTTGGGGGGCAGGAGCTGTGGCTGCACGGTCACCTCTTCGTGACGAGAGTCGTTGCGGGGGAGGGGGTCTAGGGGACGATGACGGCCTTGTGCACCGTCTTGTCGTTGCGCAGGTCGTCGAGCGCCTGGCCGTACTCGTCGAGCGAGTAGCGGTGGGTCACGATGCCGTCGGTGCGCACCCGGCCGCCGCGCAGCGCGTCGATCGCCGCGGCGAACGAGGTCATCTCGGCGAACGAGCCCTTGATGGTGATCTCGCGGCGGAAGACGTCGTAGGGGTGGAACTCGACGACCTCCTCGTCGCGCGTCACGCCGTAGACCAGCACCGTGCCGCCGCGCCGGGTGAGCGGCACGCAGATCGCGGCGACGGCGGTCGAGCCCGTGGCCTCGATCACCGCGTCGTAGCCGTCGCCGTGCGGCGAGGCCTCGCGCAGCTTCTGCAGGTTGCCCTCGGCGTCGTCGCGGGAGATCTGCACGACCTGGTCGATGCCGAGCTGCTTCGCGGTGTCGAGCTTGAACGCGCTGGGCGCCGCGACCGTCACGGACGACGCGCCACCGGTGGCGATGAGCTGTGCCAGCAGCAGACCGGTGGGGCCGGCGCCGAGCACCAGCGCGCTGCCACCGGGTCGCATCTGCAGCGACTCCAGGCCGTGCATCGCGCAGGACGTCGGCTCGCTGAACACCGCGACGTCCTTCGGCAGGCCCTCGGTCGAGAAGACCAGCCTGTGATCGGCCACGGCGTACTCGGCGAAGAAGCCCTGGAAGTTGCTGCCGAAGCCCTTGCTGTTCTCGCACAGGCCGAGCCGACCCGACAGGCAGTAGGAGCACTCGCCGCAGTAGACGTTGGGGTTGACCGTCACCTGCTCGCCGACCCGGAACCGGGTGACGCCCTCGCCCAGCCGGTCGACGGTACCGACCAGCTCGTGGCCCGGGATCAGGGGGAAGACGGCGCCGAAGTCGCCCTCGTGGATGTGCAGGTCGGTGCCGCAGACGCCCACCTGGTCGACCTTGATGAGCACCTCACCCGGGGCCGGCTCGGGTGTTGGGACCTCGGTCACCGACCAGCTCGCAGCGGCGTCGTAGTACACGGCCTTCATGCCGTCACCCCGTCCTCTTCCTCGAGTACGAGAGGCGCTTCGCTGCACCTCGAACCTTCGTGGTGCCGCGACAGTACGCCAGATCTCGTCGTATGTCACCGGTGACAGAGGACTTCTCCCACATCGCATGTCATCGGTGACATACTGCTGCCCGGGCGAGCCTGGGAGGACCCTCGATGACGACCATGCGCGACGTCGCGGTGCGCGCGGGGGTGAGCGCCAAGACGGTCTCCCGCGTCGTGAACAAGGACCGCTACGTGTCGGACGACGTCCGCGAGCGGGTCGAGCGCGCGATCGACGAGCTGCAGTACCGACCGAACATGCTCGCCGTGACCTTCCGCAACGGGCGCGACGCGGCGATCGGCGTGGCGGTGCCGGGCGTGGCCGACCCGTTCTTCGCCAGCATCATCGGCGCCGTCGAGCGCGAGGCCAGCCGGCGCGGCGCGGCGGTGATCGTCACCAGCGTCGGCTGGGAGCCGTCGCACGAGCAGCGTTCGATCGAGGCGGTGCTGCAGCGGCAGGTCGCCGGCATGATCATCGTGCCCGTCGGCGACGACATGACCTTCCTGCGGCCGTGGCAGGAGCGCACGCCCCTGGTGTTCGTCGACCGCTCGGTGAGCCGGCTGACCGCCGACGTCGTCGTGCAGGACGACGTGGGCGGCGGCGTCGAGGCCACCCGGCACCTGCTCGCCCACGGGCACCGGCGCATCGCGTTCATGGGCGACGGCGAGGGCGTGGTGACCGCCCGGTTGCGGCACGACGGCTACCGGCAGGCGCTGGCGCAGGCGGGGCTGCCGGTGCGCGACGACCTCGTGCACCTCGGCGAGATCGACACGCCCTCGTTGACCACCGCGCTGCGCCGGATGCTCGACGGACCCGAGCCGCCGACGGCGCTGTTCTCGTCGAACGCACGCTGCACGATCGCGCTCGTCCCGGCACTGGAGGCGCTGCGCCGCAAAGACATCGGGGTGATCGGCTTCGGGGACTTCCCGATGGCGGCGTCGCTCAAGCCCGCCGTCACCGTGATCGACCAGGACGGCGCCGAGATGGGTCGGTTCGCCGCCGAGCGGCTGTTCTCCCGCATCGAGGCGCCCGAGCGGCGGCTGCGGCGGCGCACCGTGCTACCGGTGCGGCTGGTGACCCGCACCTCCTGCGGCGTGCCGGGGGAGCGGCTGCGCGCCGGTCACGGCGAGGTCGTCGAGGGCCTGGGCGCGTGACCGAGGCGGCGCTGCCGGCGGTGCTGCTGGCCGGCGCCCCGGCGTCCGGCAAGAGCACGGTGGGCCGGCTGCTCGCCGGCCGGCTCGGTGCCGCGCTGCTCGACCAGGACGTGGCGACCGGCCCCCTCGTCGACGTCGTGCAGCGCCTGGTCGGCGTCGACGACCTCGACGACCCGCGGCTGGCCGGCCTGACCCGCGCCGCCCGCTACGAGGTGCTGTGGGCGCTGGCCGAGAGCAACCTGCGCGCGGGGGTGCCGGTGGTGCTCGTCGCACCGTTCACCGCCGAGCGCTCCGGCGACCCGCACTGGGCCGCGGCCCGCGGCCGGCTGGCCGCCGCCGGGGGAGCACCGCTGCTGGTGTGGCTGCGGCTCGACCGCGCCGAGGTGCTGCGCCGGCTGCGGGCCCGAGGTGCGGCCCGCGACGCCGCGAAGCTGCTCGACGAGGGCGCGTACCTCGAGGCCCTGGCCGCCCGCGAGGCCGGGCCGCCCGCCGTCCCGCACCTCGAGCTCGACGCCACGCGTCGTGCGGCCGACCTCGCCGCCGCCGTCCGGGCCGCCCTCACCGCGTGACCCCTTTCCGCGCCTCAGGCCGGTTCGCGCGGCTCAGCCCGGTTCTCGCACCGAGAAAGCGGCCTGGGATGCGGAAAGCGGGTTGGAGCGCGCAAAGGCGTGGGCTTGCCATCGATGGCATTGGCGGGGCAGACTGGTCCGTGCCATCGATGGCACACCTGGCGGAGGAGGCGGCGTGGCGGACGGCAAGAGCATCCTGCGCGACGTCGCGGTCGCGGCGGGCGTCAGCCTGCGCACCGCCTCGCGGGTGCTCAACGACGACCCGAAGGTCGCCAGCGAGACGCGGACCCGGGTGCAGCAGGCGATGCGCGAGCTGCGCTACACGCCCGACTCGATGGCCCGGTCGCTGCGCGCCGGCACCGACGCCACCATCGGGCTGGTCGTCGAGTCGGTCGCCGACCCGTTCTTCAGCGAGCTGGTCGAGGCCGTCGAGCGGGCCGCCTCGGCCGAGCGCAAGTCGGTGCTGGTCGCCTCGACGCACCGCGACCCCGAGCGCGAGCGGGCGGTGGTCGCGCAGATGCTGCAGCGTCGCGTGTCGGGGCTGCTGCTGGTGCCGACGGCCGGCGACCACGCGTGGCTCGAGACGCGGTCGCCGCGCACGCCCATGGTGCTCGTCGACCGCGCCGCTCCCGGGGTCGACGCCGACCTGGTGGCCATCGACGACGCCGCCGCCGCCCGCGGCGCGGTCGAGCACCTGCTGGCCCACGGCCACCGCCGGATCGGGTACGTGGGCGACCACCCCGACGTGCCGACGTCGGCCGCCCGGCTCGCCGGGTACCGCGACGCGCTGACGGCGCACGGTCTCGACGTCGACGAGCTGCTCGTGCGCGCCGACTGCCCCGACCCGGTGACCGCCGGGCAGGCGACCCGGGACCTGCTCTCGCGCAACGGCTCTGCACCCACGGCGCTGCTCAGTGCCGCGACCCGCTGCTCGCTCGGCGTGGTGCCGGCGCTGCACGCGACCGGGCGCACCGACGTCGCGCTGGTCGGCTTCGGCGACTTCGCGATGGCGGACGCGCTGCAGCCCGGCGTCACGGTGGTCGACCACTCGGCCGCCGCGGTCGGGCTGGCTGCGGCCGAGCGGCTCACCGAGCGGCTGGCCGACCCCGGGCTGCCGACCACCACCACCCACGTGCCCGTCCGCCTGCTGCAGCGCGGCTCCGGCGAGCTGCCGGCATGACCGTCGCGGCGGTGATCGGCGTCGACGTCGGCACCACGACGTCCAAGGCGCTCGTGCGGTCGGACGACGGGCGCCAGCTCGCGCTCGTCGAGGCCCGCACCCGCTGGACGACGACGCCGGACGGCGGCACCGAGGCCGAGGGCGACGCGTTCGTCGACCTCGTGGTCGACCTGCTGCGCCGCGGGCACGAGCACGCCGAAGCCGTTGCGGGAGAGCCGGTCCGGGTCACCGCGGTCGCCGTCGCGGGCCTCGCCGAGTCGGGCGTGCTGCTCGACCCCGACGGTCGCCCGTGCGCGCCGGCCATCGCCTGGTTCGACCGTCGCGGCACCGAGCAGGTCGAGCGCATCTCGTCGCGCGACAGCGGGTTCGGCGCCACCTTCGTGCGCCGCACCGGCCTGCCGTGGGACTGCCAGGCCAGCGTCGCCAAGCTGCTGTGGCTCGTCGACCAGGGCGTCGGCCTGACCGCCGGGCACCGCTGGGCGAGCGTGCCCGAGCTCGTGGTGCACCGCCTCGGCGGCGCACTCGTCGCCGAGCCGAGCCTCGCCTCCCGCACCGGCCTGCTCGACCAGGCCACCGGCGCGGTGTGGGCCGACGGCGCCGCGGCCCTGGGCCTGCCCTCGCAGCTGCTGCCCCCGCTGCTGACCGCCGGCACCGCTGCCGGACGGCTCGACGTCGACGCGCTGCCCGCCGGGCTGCAGGGTGCCGCGCTCACCGTCGCCGGCCACGACCACCCGGTGGCGGCGATCGGCGTCGGCGCCGCCGGGCCCGATGAGCTGTTCAACAGCACCGGCACGGCCGACGTCGTGGTGCGCGCGCTGCCCGGCGTGCTGAGCGACGAGCAGCGCGAGCGGCTGGTCGGCCGCGGCATCTCGGTCGGCGCGCACGTGCTGCCGGGCACCACGCTGCTCATCGGCGGCGCGCGCGGCGCCGTGCTGCTGCGCCGGGTGCTCCGGCTGCTCGGCGCCGCCGACGGCGAGGCGCGCGACCGGCTC
>NZ_BAAHBM010000095.1:0-11350 GCF_054776675.1 Angustibacter aerolatus | reverse complement strand
CTCGTCGCCGCCACGGCCGGGCTGCTGGCGGCGCTCGACGTCGGCGCCGGCGCGGCCGACGCCACCGCGCTGCTGCTCGTCGTCCCCGGCCTGGAGGGCTGGACCCGGCGGGTGCTCGACCGCCCGCGGCTGCGGGTGCTGCACCTGCCCGGGCTCGACTACGCGCCCGCGGCGTCGGCGGTGCACCGCGCCCTCTACCCGGCCGGGCTCGCCGTCGCGGCCCTCGCGCTGGTGGTGGCGGCCGTCGACGGCCCGGTCGTGGTCACGGTCGTCGCGACCGGCCTGCTGGTGCTGCTGCTGCTCGGCCTGCTGGTGGCCGACGTCCGCCTGCTGCGGGCGAGCGACGTCGCCCGCGAGCAGGTGCTGCCGGCCCTGGAGGCGTACCAGCCGGAGTTCGTCCTCTACTACGCGGCGACCGCCGGCGCCGGCTACCAGGTGGGCATGTGGATGCCGTACCTCGAGCGGCTCGGACGGCGCTTCGTGGTGGTCACCCGGTTCGCCAGCTCGATCGGCCCGATCGCCGAGCTCACCGACGCCCCGATCGTGCACTGCCCGACGCTGCGCAGCCTCGACGACACCATGGCCTCCTCGGTGACCACGGTGTTCTACGTGAACAACGGGCTGAAGAACACGCACTACGTGGAGCGCCGCGAGCTGACGCACGTCTGGCTGAACCACGGCGACTCCGAGAAGCCCGCCTGCTTCAACCCGGTGCACGCCATCTACGACCGCATCTTCACGGCCGGTCAGGCCGGCATCGACCGCTACGGGCGGCACGGCGTCGACATCGACCCGGCCAAGTTCGAGGTCGTCGGGCGTCCGCAGGTCGAGGCCATCGACGTCGTCCGGACGCCGGTGCCCGCCGAACCGACGGTGCTGTACGCGCCGACGTGGGTGGGCCCGTTCGCCGACACGAACGTCTACTCGCTGCCCGTCGGCCGCGGCATCGTGCAGGCCCTCCTCGACCGCGGCTGCACGGTGATCTTCCGGGCGCACCCGCTGAACTACGGCTACCCCGTCGCCCGGCGGCTGATCCGCGAGATCGGCGCCCTGCTCGACGCCGACCGCGCGGCCACCGGCCGGCAGCACCTGTGGGGTCGCGCCGCCGAGCAGGACCTCACGCTCGAGGAGTGCTTCAACCGCAGCGACGCCATGGTCGCCGACGTCTCGGCGGTGGTCTCCGACTACCTGTACTCCGAGAAGCCGTTCTCGATCGTGGCCGTCGACGCCACCAGCGACCAGCTGGTCGCCGAGGCGCCGGTCGCGGTGGCGGCGTACGTGCTCTCCGGCGACCTGCACGACGTCGACGCGGTGCTCGACGGCCTGCTCGTCGACGACCCGCTGCGCGAGCAGCGCCGGGCCACCAAGACGTACTACCTGGGGGACTTCCCGGCCGACCGCTACGCCGAGGGCTTCCTCGACGCCGCGCGCCGCGTCGTCGACACCCCGCGGTCCGTCGACCTCCGGGAGGACGCCCGTGCCCTCGTGGAGTGACGCCGGGCGCCAGCGGCTGCGCGGCCCGCTCGGCGGCGCCACGGCCACCGTCGCGTCGACCGCCGCGGCCGGGCTCGCCGTGGTCGCGCTCGTGGTGGTCGCCGCGCGCGGGCCGCAGGCGGTCGTCGTGGCGCGCTGGGTGCTGTCGCTGCTGTGGTGGGTGGTCGACGCCGTGGTGCCGCACCCGGCGTCCGAGCGCACCAGGGTCGACGCCGCGGTGGTGGTCGCGACCCGGCTCGGCGGTCGTGCGCTGCTCGTGCTGACCACGGCGCTGGGTGCCGGCCCGACGACGTCGGTGCGCTGGGGGCTCGGGCTGCTGCTGCTGGTCGCCGTCGTCGAACCGGTGCTCACCCGGCTGCGCCCGCCGGCCGACGCCGAGCACCTGCCCGGCCTGGGGGCGCAGCGCTCGCAGCGGCCGCTGGGCGTCGTCGGCCTGGGCGGCGTGGTCGTCACCGCGCTCACCGGCCTGCTCGCGGTGACCGACGCCGACGGCGCGGCCTGGGTGGGGCTGGGGGTGCTGCACGCCGCGGTGGCGCTGGTGGCGGGCGCGGCCGGGCTGCGCGACCTCCTCGGCCGGCGAGCCCGGTCGGCCGCGCTGCGGGCCGCGCTCGAGCGGCACGCCCCCGAGCTGCTCGTCTACAACGGCCGCGACGACGGCGGCGCCCACCAGGTCGCCATGTGGCTGCCGGCGCTCGAGCGCACCGGCCGCCGGTTCGCGGTGGTCACCCGCGGCCCCGAGGCGCTGGCCGCGGTCGCCGAGGTGACGACGGCGCCGGTGGTGTCGCGCGCGGCGTGGCGCGACCTGGACGACGTGGTGGTGCCGTCGGCCCGCGTGGCGCTCTACGTGAACGCCGCCTCGACGAACACCAACTTCGTCGGCTACCGCCAGCTGGTGCACGTCTACCTCGGGCACGGCGAGTCCGACAAGGCGCTGTCGTACCACCCGTCGCACGCCATGTTCGACCGCGTGCTGGTCGCCGGGCAGGCGGCGATCGAGCGGTACGGCCGGCACGGCATCGACATCTCGCTCGACCGGTTCGTCGTGGTCGGCCGGCCCCAGCTCGGCGCCATCGCGCCAGCCGGCCCGCGCCCGGGCGACGACCTGCCCGTGGTGCTCTACGCCCCGACCTGGGCCGGGTACAACGCCGCCAGCTCGCACTCGTCGCTGCCGGTGGCCGCGGAGGTCGTGCGCGGCCTGCTCTCGCAGCCGGTGCGGGTGCTCTTCCGGCCGCACCCGTTCAGCCGCCGGCGCAGCGCCGAGCGCGGCTGGGTGGCCGAGGTCGAGCAGCTGCTCGCGCAGGACGCCGCCCGCACCGGTCGCGACCACCGCTGGGGTGCGCAGGTCGAGCAGGGCACCGAGTTCGCCGACAGCGCGAACGCGAGCGACGTGCTGGTCGCCGACCTGTCGAGCGTGCTCGTCGACTACCTCGTGTCGGGCAAGCCGATGGCGGTGGTCGCCGCAGGGGCCGGCGCCAGGTACGCCACCGACTTCGCCGCCCGGCACCCCGTCGCCCGGGCCGCCGCCGTCGTCCGGCCCGACGGCACCGACGCGGGCCAGGTGCTGGCCGGCCTGCTCGGTGCCGACGAGCTGGCGCGCGAGCGGGCGCAGGTGCGGCGGTTCTACCTGGGCGGCCTCACCGCCGAGCAGTCCCTCGACGCCTTCACCGCCGCCATCACCTCCTGCGTCGAGCTCGCCGACAAGCGGCGCGTCGACCTCGAGGACCTGGCCGACGTCGCCGACGTGGGCGAGCCCGGCTGACCGTGCCGCCGTCGCCGCCCCCTGCCGCCACGCTGCCCGACGCCCGACGCGGTGTGCCGGGCGGGGCCCCCGCGCGTCGGTAGAGTGCGCCGGGTGAGTCGCCCCCGCAACGTCGCCGTGGTCCTGGCCGGAGGTGTCGGCTCGCGCGTGGGCCTCGACATCCCCAAGCAGCTCATCAAGATCGCCGGGCGGCCGATCATCGAGCACACCATCGCGATCCTGCAGGCCAGCCCGCTGGTCGACGAGATTGTCGTGATGATGACGCCGGGCTACCTCGACGAGGTGCACGCCGTGGTGCGCCGCGGCGGGTACGCCAAGGTCACGAAGGTGCTCGAGGGCGCCGGCACCCGCAACGGCACCACCGCGCGAGCGCTCGCCGCCCTCGGCGAGGACGAGTGCAACGTGCTCTTCCACGACGCGGTGCGCCCGCTGCTCAGCCAGCGCATCGTCGCCGACTGCGTCGCCGCGCTCGAGCGGTACGACGCCGTCGACACCGCCATCCCGTCGGCCGACACGATCATCCAGGTCGGCGCGGGCGACGGGCCGGAGACGATCGACGACGTGCTGCCGCGCTCGCTGCTGCGGCGCGGGCAGACCCCGCAGGCGTTCCGGCTGTCGGTGATCCGGCGCGCCTACGAGCTGGCGTCGGCCGACCCCGACTTCGTGGCCACCGACGACTGCACCGTCGTGCTGCGCTACCTGCCCGACGTGCCGATCGCCGTGGTCGCCGGCGACGAGCGCAACATGAAGGTCACCGAGCCGATCGACGTCTACCTCGCCGACAAGCTCTTCCAGCTGACCAGCCAGGACCTGCCCGAGCCGCGCACCGACGACGAGTACCGCGCCGAGCTGAGCGGTCGCACGGTCGTCGTGTTCGGCGGCAGCTACGGCATCGGCGCCGACATCGCGGCGCTCGCGGCCCAGCACGGCGCCATCGTGCGCACGTTCAGCCGCTCGACGACGGGCACGCACGTCGAGCGCCGCGAGGACCTGCGCGCCGCCCGGCAGCAGGTGCTCGACGAGACCGGCCGCATCGACTTCGTGGTGAACACCGCCGGCGTGCTGCCGCGCGGCGACCTCGACGAGACGTCCGAGGAGACCATCTACGCCGCCACCGAAATCAACTACCTGGCGCCGGTGCACATCGCGCAGGAGTTCTTCCCGGCGCTGCGCGAGACCGGCGGGGCGCTGCTGCTGTTCACGTCGAGCTCGTACACCCGCGGCCGCGCCGGCTACAGCCTCTACTCCTCGGCCAAGGCGGCGGTCGTCAACCTGACCCAGGCGCTGTCGGACGAGTGGGCCGCCGACCGGGTGCGGGTCAACTGCATCAACCCGGAGCGTACCGGCACGCCCATGCGCCGCAAGGCCTTCGGCGACGAGCCGGCCCAGTCGCTGCTCGACAGCAACGTGGTGGCCCGGGTCTCGCTCGACGTCATGCTGTCGAACACCACCGGGCACGTGATCGACGTGCGCAAGGACGACCCCTTCACCCAGGCCGCCGGCGACGCCTCCTAGCGGCCGAGCCGACGGCGGACGACCCGGACGGCGCGCCGCAGCGTCGCAGCGGGTGCCTGGACCGGCGGGGCCCAGGGCGGTTCGCCGGCCCGCCGGGCGTGCAGGCCACCGGTGGCGTCGGCGTCGAGCACCAGGTTCGTCCGGCTGCGGCGACCGTCGACTCGCACCTCGAGGGGGTGGGCGCCCGGCGGCAGCGGCGGCAGCGGGCCGGTCGAGCGGACCGTGCGCTGCGCCGGCAGCAGGCGCGCCGGCAGCTCGCGGTCACCGACCAGCAGGGTGACCGGCTTCGGCGCGGACGACCCGTGCGCGTGCAGCGCGGGCAGCCGCAGCGAGAGACCGTCCGGGCCGGTGCGGACGTCGCCCGGGCCCGGCCGCGCGCTGCCGACCACGGTGCGGCGCGTGGGTCCGACGTCGACGGCGAGGTTGCCGCGGTCGGTGCGGTAGGGCACGACCGCCCGGTCGCCGACGACACCCGGCGGCAGCGCGGCCGGCGTCCGCAGCCGGGTGACCGGGGCGAACCCCAGTGCGTCGACCCGCAGCTGCACCGACCAGATCTGGTCGGTGAGCGGCGCACCCAGCGCGGCGTCGGCGGGGTCGAGGACGGCCTCCGCGTGCACCCGCAGGTGGGTGCGACCGGTGGCCTCGTCGGTGGCGGCCTGCAGGCGGCCGACCGTGGGCAGCGCCCACTCGACGTCGTCCTCGCGGCCGCGCACGACCAGGTCGACCGCGCCCTCCTCGACGGCCTGCGTGACGTCGCGGACCGCGGGGTCGAGGGCGTCGAGCGCCGTGCCGACCCCGGGGGGCAGCCGCCGCAGCAGCCGGTCGTCGACCCGGTCGAAGTCCATCGGCGCGCCGCTGCCGTCGTGCAGCACGCCCTCGACCGTGATCGACAGCGCGCCGTCGCGCCACCGCACCCGCGCCGGCTCGGTGACCACCCGCGTGCCCTGGTCGAGCCCGGCCAGCTCGGCCAGCAGCTCGTCGACGCCGGGCACGGACGAGCGCAGCAGCGTCGCGCGGGCCAGGTCGGCCGGGGCGAGCAGCCGGTCGAGGTGCGGCGGGAAGTGCCGCAGGGTGCCGCGCAGCCGCTGCAGCAGCGCCGGCCGGTTCTGCGGCTGGTAGCGCAGCAGCCGCGGCCCGGCCCGCCCGAGCACCCGGCTGGCGAACCACCGCACCAGCAGCTGCTCGCGCAGGTCGCCGTCGGGCAGCTCCTCGACGGCCAGCAGCGAGTGGTCGAACGAGGCCCAGTAGACGTCCTGGTCGAACGCGTCGTTGCGCGAGGCGGACCCGCGCAGGTTCCAGCGGTAGCAGGGCACCGAGGCGAGCACCCCGACCCGGGCGCCGCGGGCGATCACCTGGGCGTTCACGTCGTAGTCCTCGAGGCGCACCCGGCCCTCGGGGAACCGCACGCGCGCGCTCTCCCAGAACGCGCGGCGGTACAGCTTGTGCGGCGTCATGCACTGCAGCACCGCCTGGTCGACGCGCTCGACGACGGGGACGTCGGCCCGCCAGGTGCGCCACCCGGGCGTGGCGCCGCCGGCTGCCGCCTCCTTGCCGAGCACGAGGTCGAGGTCGTGGCGGTCGCCGAAGGTCGTCATGGCCGACAGCGCGTCGGGGTACAGGTGGTCGTCGTGGTCCATGAACAGCAGGAAGCGGCCACGGGCCCGGGCGACGCCGACGTTGCGCGGCCGCCCGGGCCAGCCGCTCGGCTCGATGGCGTCGACCACCACCTGCAGCCGGGGGTGCGCCGCCGCGAACGCGCGCGCCCGGTCGAGCGTGTCGTCGCCCGACCCGTCGTCGACGACGACCACCTCGAAGCGCTCGGGCGCCAGGGTCTGCGCCGCGACGCTGGCCAGCGCGAGGTCGAGTCGTTCGCCGGAGCGGTACGTCGCCACGACGACGCTGACGTCGAGCTCGTCGGGGCGGTCTCCGGCAGCCGTCACGCGGGTTACCTCAGCACCCGCCGGCCGGCGGACCGGAGGGCCCCGCGGAGGCGCAGCGCGCGGTCGGTGGGCAGCACGGCGAGCTCGCGGTCGGCCAGCGCACCGGCCCGGGCGCCGGCGGCCCGGGCCGTCGACGGCGCGGCGGTGCCCGTCGGGCCGGCCGGGTCGCCCCAGAGCAGGGCGACCGGGCCGTCCGCGGGCAGCCGCACGAACGCGCCGATCCGCTGCGTGCGACTCCCGGAGCGCAGGTGCAGGCGCCAGCTCGTCGAGCTGCCGGGCTCGCCCACGGGACCGGTGAAGGTCCCGGCCACCACGCAGCCGCGCGGTGCCGCCACGACCTCGGCGGCGGCCGTCAGCTCGACGCCGTGCCGCCGCAGCAGCAGCTCGCTGCCGGCCGCCGGGGGCTGCCCGGTGGGCAGCTGCACCCGCACGACCAGGTCGTCGCCGCGGCGCCGGGCGAGGCTGAGGGCGAGGGCGACCTCGCGCGGGCCGGCCATCAGCGCACCGCCTGCACGTCGCGGGCCTGCCGGTCGAGCTCGACCAGGTCGGCCACCGCCTCCCGGACGCGCCCGGGGTCGGGACGCCGGTGCGCCCGCAGCAGCCGCAGCGCCGACCACGCCGGCGAGGCGAGCAGCCGCGCCGGGTCGACCGCGTGGGTGCGACCCAGCACCGAGGCGGGCACCACCTGGGGGTCGGGGGTCACCAGCTGCTCCACGATCTCGTCGTACGCCTCGTGCAGCACCTGCGAGCCGGCGTCCGGGCAGAGCACGACGGCCGTGCCGGTCGGGCCGGTGTCGACCTCCAGCACGACGAGGTCGGGCCGGTACCGGCGCAGCACGTCGACCACCTTGTAGACGTCGCCGGTCCAGGCCAGGGTGTGCCGGTCGCGGGCCGCCTCGGGCACGTCGCGCGGCAGCACGTCGTCGACCACGACGACGCTGCCGGGCGTGGTGAGCCGCTCGAGGTGCATGAAGTCGCGCAGCGCGAACTCGGCCAGGTGCAGGCCGTCGACGAAGCCGAGGTCGACCGGCCGCCCGCGCAGGTGCGAGAGGGCGCCGGGGGTGGTGAAGACCTCGTCGCTCGTGCTGCGCACCAGGTGCAGGTCGGCGCGCAGGTCGACGGTGACCTTGAACGCCGGGTCGATCGCCACCGACCGGGCCCGCGACAGGCTCAGGCTGCGCCCGTCGTTCACCCCCACCTCGAGGTAGGTGCGTGGGCGCAGGGCGCGGTGCAGCTGGCGCAGCAGGTCGTGACGCAGCACGTGGGCCTCCCGGTCGCAGGTGTTCGCCCCACCCTAGGGCGCGAGCGGCTCCGGCAGGTCGAGGCCGTGGACGACGGCGAGCCCGGTCACCGCGCGGGTCAGCACGACGTACAGCCGGCGCAGCCCGGTGCGGACGTCGGGCTCGGCGTCCGCGATCGCCGCGGGCTCGACGACGACCACCCGGTCGAACTCGAGGCCCTTGGCGACGGTCGCGGGCACGAGGTGCAGGCGGTGCGCGCCGTCCTCGTGGTCGCTGCCGAGCTCGAGGTGCTCGAGGCCGGCGTCGTCGAGCGTCGTCGCGGCCCGACGCACCCAGGCGTCGGGGACGATCAACCCGACCGACCCCTCGTCGGCGAGCGCCTCGGTCGTGACCGAGCGGACGGCGTCCCACAGGTCGGGGGGCTCGACCCGCACCAGGTCGAGGTGACCGGGGTCGTCGCGCACCGACTCGGGCGGGGTGAGGTCGGGCGCGACGTGCGGCAGCAGCCGGGCCGCGAAGTCGATGACCGCCTGCGGCACGCGGAACCCCCGGGTCAGCTCCTCGACGTGCGCGCCGTGCTGCCCGAGGTGGTCGAGCGACTCGGCCCACGAGCGGGTCGACCACGGCGTGGTGCCCTGCGCGATGTCGCCCAGCACGGTCATCGAACCGGTCGAGCACCGGCGTCCGACGGCGCGCAGCTGCATCGGGCTGAGGTCCTGCGCCTCGTCGAGCACCACGTGGCCCAGGCTCGTCGTCCGCTGCAGCAGGTCGGCGACCTCGTCGACCAGCACGGCGTCGGCCGCCGTCCACGGGGCGGTGCGCGGCCCGCGCACCGGCGCGTCCCACCGCAGCAGCGCCTGCTCGCCGTCGTCGAGCACGCCGTCGGCGGCGGCCGCGAGCGCCGCCGGGTCGCCGAGCAGGTCCATCACGACCCGGGCGGCGTCGAGGGCCGGCCACACCGCGTCGGCGTACTGCTTCACCGGCCGCGAGCGGGCGACGGTGTCCTGCACCCGGTCGTCGGGGGAGTCGCCGGCCGCCTCCATCTGCAGCAGCACCGCGTGCGCGAGCCGCTGGGGCAGCATCGCCCTGGCCGCGCCGTACCGGACGCCGCGGGTGCGCAGCTCGTCGAGCAGCTCGGCCACGCGGTGCGCCGGCACCCGCCAGCGCACCGAGCCGCGGGGCACGACGAGCGCCTCGCGGGCGGTGCCGACCCGCGACCACACGGCGCGCCGCAGCACCTCCGCCATCCGCGCGTCGCCCTTGAGCGTCGCGACGTCGGCCGGCTCGGTGCGGCGCACCGGCACCGCCGCCACCATGTCCTCGACGGTCGTGTGCCCGACCTCGACCTCGCCGAGCGCCGGCAGCACGGCGCCGACGTGCTCGAGGAAGGACCGGTTCGGGCCGACGACGAGCACGCCGCTGCGGGCCAGCCGGTCGCGGTGGGCGTAGAGCAGCCACGCCGCGCGGTGCAGGCCGACGGCGGTCTTGCCGGTGCCCGGCGCACCCTGCACGCACACCGTCGTCGCGACGTCGGCCCGCACGATCTCGTCCTGCTCGGGCTGGATCGTGGCCACGATGTCGCGCATCGGCCCGACGCGCGGGCGCTCGATCTCGGCGGCGAGGATCTGCGAGCGCGCCTCGGCCTCGCCGGCGTCGGTCAGGTGCTCGTCCTCGTACGCCGTGAGCCGCCCGTGGTCGACCCCGAACCGGCGGCGCAGCACCACGCCCATCGGCTCGGCGCGGCTGGCCCGGTAGAAGCCGCGCGACACGTCGGCCCGCCAGTCGACCACCACCGGGTCGCCCGCCTCGTCGGCCACGTGCCGTCGTCCGACGTACCAGCGCTCGCGGCCCCGGCCGCCCGGGTCGTCGACGTCGATCCGCCCGAAGAACAGCGTCGACGTCGGGTCGTCGAGCAGCGACGTCGCCCGCTGGTGCAGCGTCGCCGCGAGCACCTCGCTGCTGATCCGGTCGCCGCCCTGCACCTCGAGCGACAGCGTGCGCTCGCGCATCCGTGCCAGCTGCGCCCGGGCCCGCGCCAGGTGCGCCTGCTCGGCGGCGAGCAGCGGGTCGACGTCGGGCACGAGGAGCGAACCTACTCCCGAACGCACGACGCCCCCACCCGTGGCGGGTGGGGGCGTCGGCGGTACGGGTCACTGGCCGGTGGTGGGCCGCTTCGTGAGGGTGACGGAGACCTTGCGCTCGCTGCCGCTGCGCACGGTGGTCAGCTCGACCTTCGCACCGACCTGCTTCTCGCGGATCTGCGCGACGAGCGACTCGGAGCCGTTGACCGGGTCGCCGTTCACCGCGATGACGGCGTCGCCCTGGCGCAGCCCGGCGTTCGCGGCGGGGGTGCCGGAGGACACGGTCTGCACGACCGCGGCGGCCCGGGTCGCGGTGCCGTCCTTCACGGTGCCGTCGTCGAGCGTGACGCCCAGGTAGGGGTGGTCGGCGGTGCCGCTGCTGATGAGCTGGTCGGCGATCGCCTTCGCCTCGTTGATCGGGATCGAGAAGCCGAGGCCGATGCTGCCGGACTGGCTGCTGCCGGCGGACTGCCCGAGCGAGGCGATGGACGACGGGATGCCCACGACCCGGCCGCTGGTGTCGACCAGCGCGCCGCCGGAGTTGCCGGGGTTCACCGCCGCGTCGGTCTGGATCGCGTTGGTGACCACCGGGTCGGACGCGCTGGAGTCGCCGCCCTGGCCCTGGCCGAACGGGTCGCTCTGCTGCTGCTCCTCCTCGGACGACGTCGTCACGGGCCGGTCGAGCGCGCTGACGATGCCGGTGGTGACGGTGCCGGCCAGCCCGAGCGGGTTGCCGACGGCCATCACGTTCTGGCCGACCTGCACGGCGTCCGAGTCGCCGAGGGTGGCCGGCGTGAGGTCGGTGGCCCCGCTCATCTTCAGCACCGCGAGGTCGGTCGAGGGGTCGGTGCCGACGACCGAGGCGTCGTAGGTGCGGCCGTCGTTCAGCGTGACCTGCAGCTTGGCGTTGCTGCCGCCGGCGCTGGCGACGTGGTTGTTGGTCAGCACGTGCCCGGCGTCGTCGAGCACGACGCCCGAGCCCTGGCCGCTGCCGCTCTGCGAGCTGATCGAGATGGCGACGACGCTGGGCTCGACCTTGGTGGCGACGGCGTTCCAGTCGATGGAGCCGCCGTTGGCCTGCACGACGGGCCCGGCGCTGGTGCCGGCCGCCCGGGTGCCCGAGGTCGTGGTGCTGCTGGCGGGCGAGTCGTCGGTGCTCATGACCGCCGCGGTGGTGCCGGCGGCGACGACGGCGGCGACGATGGCCGCGATCGCGGCGTCGACGACCCGACGGCGTCCGCGACCCTCGCGGCCACCGGCGCCGGGCAGCTCGCCGGTCTGCGTCGAGCCGGGCTGCCCGCCGTACGCGGCGGCGCCGGG
>NZ_BAAHBM010000094.1:0-11542 GCF_054776675.1 Angustibacter aerolatus | reverse complement strand
CGCGCGTACTGCTCGGTGACCGGCCGGTCGTAGCCGAGACGGCGCACGGCACGGGCGCGGGCCGCGAACCGGGCCGCGCTGCCGGGCGGCTGCGGCCGCGAGCCGGTGACGCGGGTGGCACCCGCGGGACGGGTGGGGGTGCGGCTGCTCACCGGGGCGCCCGCTGCAGCGGCCCGAGGCGTGCGAGCACCTCGTCGGCGAGCATCGTGACGTCGCCCGCGCCGACCGTCAGCACGACGTCGCCGGGCTGCAGCCGGGCGCGGACGGCGTCGGCGGTGGCCGCCCACGACGGCACGAACGCCACCTGGTCGGGAGGCAGCGGCACGGCGTCGGCGATCAGCCGGCCGCTGACCCCGGGCAGCGGGTCCTCGCGGGCGGCGTAGACGTCCATGACCACGACCTCGTCGGCGCCGCCGAGCGCCTGCCCGAACTGCTCGGCGAAGTCGCGGGTGCGGCTGAACAGGTGCGGCTGGAACACGACGACCAGCCGGCCGTCGCCGGCCACCTGCCGCCCGGTGGCGACGGCGGCCGCGACCTTGCCGGGGTTGTGCGCGTAGTCGTCAAAGACCCGCACCCCGCCCGCGACGCCGCGCGACTCGAACCGCCGGCGGGTGCCGGTGAAGCGCGCGACCCCGGCCAGCGCCACCGCGGCCGGCACGCCGAGCTCGATCGCCGCGGCGGTGGCGGCCAGCGCGTTCAGCACGTTGTGCCGGCCCGGCACGTCGATGCGGGCACCGCCCACCCGCCGTCCGAGCACGACCACGTCGAACGACGCGCCACCGCGGTCGAGTCGGACGTCGACGGCGCGCACGTGCGCCTCGGCGACCGTGCCGTAGGTGACGACGCGCAGGTCGTCGCGCACGGCGCGAGCGGCCAGCCGGGCCGACCCCTCGTCGTCGGCGCAGGCCACCAGCGACCCACCGGGCCGGACCGTCGCCGCGAAGGCGTCGAAGCCGCGCTCGACGCCGGCCGCGTCGCCGTAGTGGTCGAGGTGGTCGGGCTGCACGTTCGTGACGACCGCGACGTGCGGGCGGTAGACGACGAAGCTGCCGTCGCTCTCGTCGGCCTCGAGCACGAACACCTCGCCGGTGCCGTGGTGGGCGTTCGTGCCGCTCTCGGCCAGCTCGCCGCCGATGGAGAACGACGGGTCGAGGCCGGCGTGCTGCAGCACCACGGTGAGCATCGAGGTGGTGGTCGTCTTGCCGTTCGTGCCGGCCACCGCGGCGACCGTGCGGCCGTCGGCCAGGGCGGCGAGCGCCTCGGAGCGGTGCAGCACGCGCAGCCCCTGCGCGCGGGCGGCCGCGAGCTCGGGGTTGCCCGCGCGGATCGCCGAGTTGGCGACCACGGTGCGGGCGCCCGCCAGGTGCGCGGGGTCGTGCCCGACCTGCACCTGCGCGCCCTCCGCGCGCAGCGCCGTGAGCAGCACCGAGTCCTTGGCGTCGCTGCCGCTGACCGCCATGCCACGGGCCAGCATGATGCGGGCGATGCCCGACATGCCGGCGCCGCCGATGCCGATGAAGTGCACGGGCGGCAGGTCGGCCGCGGGCGGCAGCGGGGCGTCGGTCACGCGGCACCGCCGGGCACGCTGCGCAGGGTGGACGGCGCGACGCCCTCGATCGCGGCGTCGACGAGGTCGGCCAGGCGCTCGTCGGCGTGCGGCACGGCGAAGCCGCGCGCCGCCTCGCCCATGGACCGCACCGCCGCCTCGTCCCGCAGCAGCGGCAGCACGACCGTGCGCACCCAGTCCGGGGTGCAGGCGGCGTCGTCGACGAGCAGGCCGCCGCCCGCGCGCACCAGCGGCTCGGCGTTGAGCCGCTGCTCGCCGTTGCCCACCGGCAGCGGCACGTAGACGCCCGGCAGCCCCACGGTCGCCAGCTCGCACACCGTGTTGGCACCCGAGCGGCAGACCGCGACGTCGGCGGCGGCGTAGGCGACCTGCATGCGATCGACGTACGGCACCACGACGTACGGCGTCGGGCCCTCGACCGGCACGTCGACGGCCTTGCCGAGACCGCTGACGTGCAGCACCTGCACGCCCGCCGCGCGCACCTCGGCCGCGGCGGCGGCGAACGTCTCGTTCAGCCGCTGCGCGCCGAGCGAGCCGCCGAACACCAGCAGCGTGGGCAGGTCGGGCCGCAGCCCGAGCTCGGCGCGGGCCGCGCGCATCGCCACGGCCCGGGCGGCCGCGTCGAGCCCGCCGAGCTCGCCGATCTCGGCGCGCAGCGGCATGCCGGTGTGCACGGCGTGCGGCAGCGGGGTGCCGGCGTACGTCGTGGCGACGTACCTGGTGAGGCGCGCACCGAGCCGGTTCGCCAGGCCGGGCAGCGGGTTCTGCTCGTGGATCACCACGGGCACGCCGCGGCGGCGGGCCGCGAGGTAGGCCGGGGGGCACACGTAGCCGCCGAAGCCGACGACCACGTCGGCCCCGCTGCTGTCGATCGCGGCACCGGCCGCGCGCACCGCGCCGCCGAGCCGGGCGGGCAGCCGCGCCAGGTCGCCGGACGGGCGCCTCGGCATCGGCACCTTCGGCAGGTCGATGAGCGGGTACCCGGCGGCCGGGACCAGCCGCGCCTCGAGCCCCTCGCTGGTGCCCAGCGCGGTGATCGTCGTCGTGGGGTCGCGGCGGCGCAGGCAGTCCGCCAGGGCCAGCAGCGGCGAGACGTGCCCGGCGGAACCGCCGCCGGCGAGCAGCACGGATCGGCTCACGAGGCGACCGTCCGGCCCGAGCGGGCGGTGCGACCGGCGACCCGGCGGCGGGCGCCGGGCACGACGGCCAGCCCGCGCCGCACCAGGCCCGGTCGGGCCGCGAGCACGTCGCGGCACCCGGGCTCGTGGCGGGCGAACGACATCAGCATGCCGAGCAGCACCAGCGTGACGATGAGCGCCGAACCCCCGCTCGACACCAGCGGCAGCGGCACGCCGATCACCGGCAGCATGCCGATCACGGCACCCACGTTGACCAGCATCTGCCCGAGCAGCCAGGCCATCGCCGCGGCGGTGGCGATGCGCACGAACAGGTCGGAGGTGCGGGTCACCATGCGGAAGCAGGCGTACCCGAGCGCGAGGAACAGCGCGAGCACCACCAGCGTGCCGGGCAGGCCGAGCTCCTCGCCGATGATCGCGAAGATGAAGTCGTTGTGCGCCTCCGGCAGCCACGACCACTTCTCGCGGCTGGCACCGAGCCCGACGCCCCAGAAGCCGCCGTCGGCGAGCGCGTACTTGCCGTGGATCGGCTGCATGCAGGCCCCGAGGCTGTCGGTGCAGTGCAACCAGGTGCCGAGCCGGGCCATGCGGTTCTCGCTGGTCACCACGAAGACCGCGACCAGCGCGGCGGACGCCAGGCCCGCCGTCACGAACATCCGCGCGGGCGCGCCCGCCGCGAAGAGCAGCGCGGCCAGCACCATCAGCAGGATCAGCGTGGTGCCCAGGTCGTGCCCGAGCAGCACCAGCCCGAGCGCGAGCGCGCCCACCGGGAACAGCAGCGGCACGACGACGTGCGACGCGCGGTCGAGCAGCGCGCGCTTGCGGCACAGCACCGTGGCGCCCCAGACCACCAGCGCGAGCTTCAGGCCCTCGGACGGCTGCAGCCGCTGCCCGGCCAGCTCGATCCAGTTGCGGTTGCCGTTGACCTCGACGCCGAGCGGCGAGAACACCAGCGCCTGCGCCACGACCGTCGCCACGACCATGCCCCAGCCCAGCCGCTGCCAGGTGCGCAGCGACAGCCGCGAGGCGACGAGCATGAGCGGCACGCCGAGCGCGGCGAAGACGGCCTGGCTCTTGAACGTCGTGAACGAGGAGCCGGTCTTGGTCAGCGAGGTGACCGAGGAGGCCGACAGCACCATGACCAGGCCGATGACGAGCAGGCACAGGGTGGCGCCGAGCAGCAGGTAGTACGTCGTCACCGGCGACTCGAGGCGCTCGAGCACGGGCAGGTGCCGCCGCAGGCGGGATCCGCCGACGGGCACCGCGCCGTCGTGCGCGGCGGCGCTCATGCCCGCGGACCCTCCGGTCGCCCGCCCAGCCGGCGGACGGCGGCCGCGAACCGGTCGCCCCGGTCGTGGTAGTCGCGGAACAGGTCCATCGACGCCGCCGCGGGCGCCAGCAGGACGACGTCGCCTGGCCGCGCCAGACCGCGCGCCTGCTGCACCACGAGCTCCATGACGTCAGTGTCGGTGGAGTCGACCTCGACCACCGGGACATCCGGCGCGTGTCGCGCGACGGCGGCGGCGATCTGGTCGCGGTCGCGGCCGAGCAGCACCGCGGCCCGCAGCCGGCCGGCGTGCCGGCGCACCAGGTCGTCGACGTCGGCGCCCTTCAGCAGCCCGCCGGCCACCCAGACCACGTGGTCGAACGCGGCGAGCGACGCCGCGGCGGCGTGCGGGTTGGTGGCCTTGGAGTCGTCGACGCAGTCGACGCCGTCGACCGTGCCGACGCGCTGGATGCGGTGCGGGTCGGGCACGAAGCCGCGCAGCCCGTCGCGCACGGCGGTGGCCTCGACCCCGGCGGCGCGGGCCAGCGCGGCCGCCGCGAGCGCGTCGTCGACCTGGTGGGGCGCGAGCGCCGGGGCGTCGCCCTGGACGTCGGCCAGCGTGCCCAGCTCGGCCGCGGCGGTCTGCCGCTCGGTGACGAAGGCGCGGTCGGCGAGCACGTCCTCGACCACGCCGAGCATGCCGACCGAGGGCACGCCGCGGGTGAAGCCGACCGCGCGGCAGCCCTCCACGACGTCGGCGTCGCGCACCAGCTGCTCGGTCACCGGGTCGCCGGCGTTGTAGACGCAGGCCAGCTGCGTGCGCTGGTACACCTCGCCCTTGTCGTGGGTGTACGCCGCCATCGAGCCGTGCCAGTCGACGTGGTCGGGGGCGACGTTCAGGCAGACGCTGGCCAGCGGGCTGACCGACAGCCCGCGGCCGGCCGGGGTGTGGTCGAGCCAGTGCAGCTGGAAGCTCGACACCTCGACGGCGATCACGTCGTAGCCGTCGGGGTCGATCACCGCGTCGAGCACCGGGACGCCGACGTTGCCCGCCGCGACGGCCCGCCGGCCGCCGGCCCGCAGCATCGACTCGAGCATCCGCACGGTGGTGGTCTTGCCGTTGGTGCCGGTGACGAGCAGCCAGGGCGCCGCCCCGGTGGCCGGGCGCATCCGCCAGGCCAGCTCGACCTCGCCCCACACCGGCACGCCGGCGGCCTGCGCGGCGGCGAGCAGCGGCTGGTCGGGTCGCCAGCCCGGTGACGTGACGACGAGGTCGGGC
The DNA here is from genome assembly GCF_054776675.1 of Angustibacter aerolatus. Lineage (NCBI taxonomy): Bacteria > Bacillati > Actinomycetota > Actinomycetes > Kineosporiales > Kineosporiaceae > Angustibacter > Angustibacter aerolatus. Next base: position 6,293 of record NZ_BAAHBM010000094.1, on the reverse strand, counting down.
AGCCGCTGCGCGTCGGGCAGCGCGGTCACGGCGTCCGGCCCGAGCCGCAGGTCGGCGCCGAGGATGCGCAGCAGCTCGCCACGGTCGCCGACGTCGTCGCGGCCGTCGACCACGGTGACGCGGGCCCCGTGCTGCACGAGCGTGTCGGCGGCCGCGAAGCCGCTCACCGCCGCGCCGGCGACGACGACGTCGAGGCCCGACCAGTCGGCGTCCGCGCTGACCAGCTCGGTCAGGTCGCGCGTCACGAGCCCACCACCCACTCGGCGTAGAAGATGCCCAGGCCGAGCGCGACGAAGAGACCGGCGATGATCCAGAACCGGATCACGATGGTGACCTCCTGCCACCCCAGCAGCTCGAAGTGGTGCTGCAGCGGCGCCATCCGGAAGATCCGCTTGCCGGTCAGCTTGAAGGACCCGACCTGCAGGATCACCGACATCGTGATGATGACGAACAGGCCCGCGATGATCACCAGCAGCACCTCGGTGCGGCTGGTGATCGCCAGGCCGGCCAGTGCGCCGCCGAGCGCGAGCGAGCCGGTGTCGCCCATGAAGATGCGGGCCGGCGAGGCGTTCCACCACAGGAACCCGATGCACGAGCCCATGACGCAGGCGGCGACGACGGCCAGGTCGCGCGGGTCGCGCACCTCGTAGCACTTCAGCGCGGTGCTCGACGGCGTGCCGGTCTGCAGGGTCTGGCAGGCCTGGTTCGACTGCCAGGTGCCGATCAGCACGAACGCGGCGAACACCAGCGTGCTCGCGCCGGTGGCCAGCCCGTCGAGGCCGTCGGTGAGGTTGACGCCGTTGCTGGTGGCAGCGATGAGCACGTACGCCCACACCACGAACAGCGCCAGCCCGAGCGCCGGCCCGGCGAACGCCAGGTCGAGCGGGGTGTCGCGGATGAACGAGATCTGGGTGGACGCCGGGGTGCGGAACGCGTGGTTCGGGAACTGCAGGGCGAGCACCGCGAACACCACCGACACCAGCGACTGCCCGATGAGCTTGGGCACCGCCCGCAGGCCGAGCGAGCGCTGGTTGCGGATCTTGATGAAGTCGTCGAGGAACCCGATGAAGCCGAGCCCGGTCATCAGGAACAGCACCAGCAGGCCGCTCACCGTGGGCGGCCGCCAGGTCAGCAGGTGCGCCGCGACGTACGCCGCGAGGGTGCCGCCGATGATCACCGCGCCGCCCATCGTGGGCGTGCCGCGCTTGGTGTGGTGCGACGTCGGGCCGTCGTCGCGCACGAACTGCCCGTAGGCCCGCTTCACCAGGAAGCGGATGTAGAGCGGCGTGCCGAGCAGCGTCACGAGCAGCGAGACGCCCGCGGCGAAGAGGACGGCCTTCACGAGGTGGGACTCCCCTGCTCGACCAACCGGTCACCGAGGAACCGCAGACCGGCCCCGTTGCTGGACTTCAGCAGCACGACGTCGCCCGGCTGCAGCTGCTCGCGCAGCAGGGCGAGGGCGGCGTCGGCGTCGGGCACGTGCACCGACTCCTCGCCCCACGAGCCCTCCATGACGGCACCGGTGTGCACGGCGCGCGCGCCCTCGCCGACCGCGACGAGGCGCGACACGTCGAGCCGCACCGCGAGCCGGCCGATCGCGTCGTGCTCGGCGACGGCGTCCGGGCCGAGCTCGAGCATCTCGCCGAGCACCGCCCAGGTGCGGCGTCCGGCGCTCATGGCCTTGAGGGCCTTGAGCGCCGCGCGCACCGAGTCGGGGTTGGCGTTGTAGGCGTCGTTCACGATCGTCACGCCGTCGGGCCGCTCCGTGACCTGCATGCGGTAGGCGCTGGCCGCCTCGGCGGTGCCCAGCAGCTCGGCGACCCGCTCGACCGGCAGCCCGGCGTGCCGCGCGACGGCCGCGGCCGACAGCGCGTTCGCGACGTGGTGCTCGCCGTGCAGCCGCAGCGTCACCGGCGCCGACCCCTCGGGCGTCACCAGCGTGAACGAGGCCCAGGCGGCGGCGTCGAGCCGGACGTCGTCGGCACGCACCTGCGCGTCGGTCGAGCGGCCGACCAGCACGACCTGCCCGGCGGCGACGGCGGCCATCGCGCGCACCCGGTGGTCGTCGGCGTTGAGCACGGCGAGGCCGTCGGCGTCGAGCGCCTGCACCAGCTCGGACTTCGCGACGGCGATCGCGTCGACCGACCCGAACTCGCCGAGGTGCGCCTGGCCGACGTTGAGCACCACGGCGACGTCGGGCCGGGCGATCGTCGTCAGGTGCGCGATGTGGCCGGTGCCGCGGGCGCCCATCTCGACCACGAGGAAGCGCGTCGACGGCTCGGCCCGGGTGACGGTGAGCGGCACGCCGACCTCGCCGTTGTACGAGCGGTCGGTGGCGACGGTCGGCCCGGCGCCGGCCAGCACGTGGGCCAGCAGGTCCTTGGTGCTGGTCTTGCCCGACGACCCGGTGATGCCGACGACCGTCGCCTCGGGCAGCGCGCTCACGACGTGCCGGGCGAGCGCGTCGAACGCGACCTGGACGTCGTCGACCACCAGGTGCGCCACGCCGTCGACCGGCCGGCTGACCAGCGCCGCGACGGCACCGCGCTCGAGGGCCTGTGGCACGAAGTCGTGGCCGTCGGCGTGCTCGCCCACGCGCGCGACGTACAGCCCGCCGGGCCCGGCGGTGCGGGCGTCGGTGACGACGGGACCGTGCACCACGAGCGCCGGGTCGCCGTGCAGCCGCGCGCCGGTCGCCGCCGCGACCTGCGCCAGGGTCATCGGGATCACGAGGACACCGGCGCCGAGGGGGTGCGTGCGGCGAGGACGGCGGCGCGCAGCTCGTCGCGGTCGTCGAAGGGGTGCACCGTGCCCGCGACCTCCTGGCCCGGCTCGTGGCCCTTGCCGGCCACCAGCAGGACGTCGCCGGGCCGGGCCAGCGCCACCGCGCGCCGGATCGCGTCGCGGCGTCCGGCGACCTCGAGCACCTCGGTGCCGTCGGTGACGTCGGTGCCGCCTGTGCCGCCTGTGCCGGAGAGCACCGCGGCGCGGATCGCCGCCGGGTCCTCGCTGCGCGGGTTGTCGTCGGTCACCACCACGACGTCGGCGGCGGACACCGCGGCCGCGCCCATGCCGGGTCGCTTGCCCGGGTCGCGGTCGCCGCCGGCCGCGAGCACGACGAGCAGCCGACCGGCCGGCTGCACCTGCGGGCGCAGCGCGGCCAGCGCGGCGGCCACGGCGTCCGGCGTGTGCGCGTAGTCGACGACGAGCAGCGGGTGCGCACCCGCGGCCCCGGCGTCGTCGTCCGGCTCGACCCGCTCCATGCGGCCGGGCACCCCGCCGGTGGCGGCCAGGCCGCGCTCGACCGCGTCGGCCTCCAGCCCGCTGGCCAGCAGCATCACCGCGGCCAGCGCGGCGTTCATCACGTTGAAGTCGCCGGGCAGCGGGCAGCGCAGGCGCAGCCGGTGGCCGTCGGCGACCCGCTCGAGCTCGAACGCGGTGCCGGTGCGGTCCGGGGTGCGGGCGGCCACCCGCCAGTCGGTGGGGGCAGCGGGGTCGGCCGAGAGCGTCGTGACCGGCACGCTGGCCCCGGCCGCGGCCCGGCGGGTGCCCTCGTCGTCGACCACGACGACGGCCGCGCGGCTGTGCCGGGGCGTCAGCAGCAGCGACTTGGCGGCGAGGTACGTCTCCATGTCGCCGTGCAGCTCGAGGTGGTCCTGGCTGAAGTTCGTGAAGCCCGCGACGTCGACGACGGCGCCGTCGACCCGGTGCTGGGCCAGCGCCTGGCTCGACACCTCCATGGCGCACACCTGCACGCCGCGCTCGAGCATGGTGGCGAGCAGGCCGTGCAGGTCGGGCGCCTCCGGCGTGGTGCGCACGCTGGCCACCCGCTCGTCGGCGACCCGCGTCTCGACGGTGCCGATCAGCCCGGTGGTGCGCCCGGCGTGCCGCAGCACCGCGTCGAGCAGGTACGTCGTGGTCGTCTTGCCGTTCGTCCCGGTGACCCCGAGCAGCTGCAGGCGCTCGGCCGGGTGGCCGTAGACCGCGGCGCTGACGTCGCCGAGCGCGGCCCGCGGCGCCGGCACCACGAGGGCGGGCAGGCCCACGCCGTCGGCCTGCAGGCGGTCGGCGCCGGCGGCGTCGGTCAGCACCGCGCGGGCGCCTGCGGCGTCGGCGCGGACGGCGAACTCGGCACCGTGCGCCCGCGCCCCGGGCAGCGCGGCGTACAGGTCGCCGGGGCGGACGGCGCGCGAGTCGAGGGTGACGCCGGTGACGGTCACCGCACCCGCGCCGGGCGGCGTCGAGGTGCCCGCGACGGCCGCCAGCGCGGCCAGGGAGACGCCCTCGACGGCCCGCGGACGCAGGCCTGCCGGTGAGCTCGCAGCGGGTCCGGGCACGACGGCGAGGCTACCGCTCGTCGGTGGTGATCGAGATCCTGGGCGGCTTCGTGCCGGTCGGCGGGATCTGCAGCTTCTGCAGGGCGTACGTCATGACGTCGTGGAAGACCGGGGCCGCCACGGTGCCGCCGTAGTAGCCGTTCGTGGGGCGCTGCAGGGTGACCGCCACGACCAGCTGCGGGTCGTCGGCCGGGGCCATCCCGATGAACGACCCGGTGAAGCCGCGGTAGCAGCCGCAGGTGGGGTCGCTGTACTGCGCGGTGCCCGTCTTGCCCGCCACCCGGTAGCCCGCGATGCGCGCCTCGGGCGCGGTGCCGTCCTTGCTGACGACGCCCTCGAGCATGTCGCGCAGCGTGCTCGCGGTCTGCTTGCTCACCACGCGCGTCTGCTTCGGCGTCGCGGCCGGCACGACCCGGCCGGTGGCGTCGGTGGTCGACGCGATCAGCTGCGGCGCCACGCGGACGCCGTCGTTGGCGATGGTCTGGTAGACCCCGGCCGCCTGCACGGCGTTGACCGACAGGCCCTGGCCGAACAGCACCGTGTAGCGCTGCGTGCCGCTCCAGTCGGCCACCGGCGCGAGGATGCCGCGGCTCTCGCCGGGGAACCGCAGGCCCGACGGCTGCCCGACGCCGAACTTCACCAGGTAGTCGTGCATCGTCGTCGCCGGCAGCTTCTCGCCGGCCAGGATCGTGCCGACGTTGCTCGACTTGGCGAGCACGCCGGCGAACGTCAGGTGCTCGGTGGGGTGGGCGTGCGAGTCGTGGAACGTCCGGCCGGCGCGGCGCACGGTGGAGTCGACCGAGAACGGCGTCGTCGGGGTGACCACGCCCTCCTCCAGGGCGGCCGCGGCCGTCATGATCTTGCTCGTCGAGCCCGGCTCGTACACCTCGGACAGCGCGCGGTTGTACATGTTCTCGGCCTTGGCGCCGCGGGTGTCGTTCGGGTTGAACCCCGGGGCGTTCGCGAGCGCCAGGATCTGCCCGGTGCGGGTCATCACGACCACCACGCCGGACTTCGCCTTCGACTCCTTCACCTTCTGCGCGATGAGCTGCTCGGCCTTGTACTGCAGGTCGCGGTCGATCGTCAGCCGGACGTCGGACCCGTCGACCGCCGGCGTCCGCTCGACCTCGCCGTTCGCGATCTGCCGCCCGGCCGGGTCGCGCTCGTAGGTGACGCTGCCGTCGCGGCCGGCCAGCACCAGTTCCTCGGCGCGCTCGATGCCGGCGCCGGTGGTCTTCAGGCCGTCGTGCATCGGGAACCCGACGACGGACGCGCCGATCGAGCCGGCCGGGTAGTACCGCTCGGAGGTGCGCTGGCCGAAGATCCCGCTGACGTCCAGGTCGTCGACGCTGCGCCACAGCTGCGGCGTGACGCCCTTGACCACGTAGGCGAAGCGCTTGGTGCCCGTGAGCTTCTGGGTGAGCGTCGCGGTGTCCATCTTCAGCACCGGCGCCAGCGCGGCCACCGCCCCCGGGACGCCGAGGGTGACGTTGACCCGCTTGCCCGTGACCGGGTCCTTGCGCAGCACCTTCCAGCTCCCCACGAGCTTCTGGTCGACGGTGACGTCGTAGCGCACCAGGCTCGTGGCCAGCACCGCGCCGTCCCGGTCGACGACGTCGCCGCGCATCGCCGGCACGGTGGCCGTCGTCAGCCGGCCGTCGAGCGCCTGCTTCGCCATGGCCGACGCGTCGAGGCCCTGCAGCCGCAGCAGCTGCACCGCGAACAGGCTGAGCACCAGGCAGACGCCGAGGAACATCGCGCGCACCCGCCGCTGGGGGTGACCGAGCGCGGTCCGAGGCACCCGGTGCGGGGCCGGCGGTCGGGTCGGGCGGCTCGATCCGGTGCGGGCGGCGGGCGCTCGGGTGGCACCGCCAGGACGCGGGGCCGCGGGCCGTGCCGTGCGACCGGGCGCGGGACGGGCCGCACCGGCAGACGCGCCGGCGCGCGGCGCACGGG
>NZ_BAAHBM010000093.1:0-11559 GCF_054776675.1 Angustibacter aerolatus | reverse complement strand
CCGTCCGCCCCGGCCAGCAGCTCGGCGCGCTCCCTGGCTGCACCGCGCCGTCGCGGCAGCTGCGGCGGGTCGGGGTCGAGCACCACCACGCCGCCGAGCACCCGGGAGGCGCCCGGGTCGCGCAGCAGGCCGCGATCGCCCACCCGCAGCGGCAGCGGCGCCTCCAGCGTCAGCCGCACCACGTCGGACGTCGCGGCGGCGAGCGGCCGCAGCCGGGCCGCCACGCGAGCCGACCCCAGGTGCAGCAGCGACCCGGCCGGCAGGTCGGACGCCGCGCTGCCCCGCAGCCGCACGTCGACCAGCGACGTCACCAGCTGGTGCCCGGCGGTGGCCAGCACGTCGCCGCGGGCCACGTCGTCGGCCGCCACCCCGCGCAGGTTCAGCGCGAGCCGGGCCGGGCCGACCACCTCGTCGCGCTCAAGCACCAGCGACTGCACGTCGCACACCACGACGTCGGTGCCGGCGGGGAGCAGGCGCAGTCGGTCGCCCGGTCGCACCCGGCCGCCGGGCAGCGTGCCGGTCACCACGGTGCCGGCGCCGCGCACGCTGAAGGCGCGGTCGACCCAGAGCCGCACCGGCGCCTCCGGGTCGCCCGCGGGCAGCCGCGCGACGAGCCCGCCGAGCGCGGCGAGCAGGTCGTCGAGGCCCTCGCCGGTGCGGGCGCTGACGGCGACGTCGTCGACCCCCTCCAGCCCGGTGCCGCGCAGGTGCTCGCGCGCCTCGCGCACGGCAGGTGCGGGGTCGGCCAGGTCGGCGCGGGTGACGACCAGCAGGCCCTGCCGGACGCCGAGCGCGTCGAGGGCGTCGAGGTGCTCCTGCGACTGGGGCATCCACCCGCCGTCGGCCGCCACCACGAGCAGCACGGCGGGCACCGGGCCGACGCCGGCGAGCATCGTGGGCACGAAGCGCTCGTGACCGGGCACGTCGACGAAGGCGACCTCCGTGCCGTCGACCGTCGTCCAGGCGAAACCGAGGTCGAGCGTCAGCCCGCGGCGCCGCTCCTCGGCGTACCGGTCGGGCTCCATGCCGGTGAGGGCGCGCACGAGCGTCGACTTGCCGTGGTCGACGTGACCCGCGGTCGCCAGCACCTGCACCCGCCGAACCTACGTCCTGCCCGGCGGGGAGGGGCTGCCGGGATCAGCAGGTGAAGCGGGACACCTGCCCGCGGAGGTCGTCGGCCATGCGGGCCAGCTCGCCCACGGCGGCGCGGCTGCGGGCCACGGCCTCGGTGGTCTCGACCGACGCCTCGGCGACGCCCGTGATGCTCTGGGCGATCTCGCCGGAGCCCTGGGCCGCCTCCGCCACGTTGCGGGTCATCTCGCGCGTGGTGGCCGTCTGCTCCTCGACCGCCGAGGCGATCGTCAGCTGGTGGGCGTTGATCGTGGTGATGATCTCCGAGATCTCGGCGATCGCCTCGACGGCTCCGGAGGCGTCCTGCTGGATCGCCTCGACCCGCCGGGCGATGTCCTCGGTGGCCTGCGCGGTCTCCCGCGCCAGGTCCTTCACCTCGTCGGCCACGACCGCGAAGCCGCGACCGGCGGCACCCGCGCGAGCGGCCTCGATGGTCGCGTTGAGCGCCAGCAGGTTCGTCTGGCCGGCGATGGCGGTGATCACCTTGACCACGTCGCCGATGAGCCGGCTCGACTCGCCGAGCTGGGTGACGGTGCGGTTGGTGGTCTCGACGACGTCGACCGCGCGGGCGGCGACGCCGGCCGCCTCGCCCGCCGACCGGGAGATCTCCTGGATCGAGGCGTCCATCTGCGCGGAGCCGGCCGCGACCGTGCGCACGTTGCGCGACACCTCCTCGGCGGTCGCCGACACCGACGCCGCCCGGCGCGAGGTGTGGTCGGCGCCCGAGCCGACCTGCTCGCTGACGCCGGTCAGCTGCGCGGCGCTGGTGGTGACCGCCGCGGCCGAGCGCGTGACCTGCTCGACGACGTCGCGCACCGACTCCTGGGCACGGGCCAGCGCCTGCGCCATCCGGCCCAGCTCGTCGCGCCCGGTCACGCCCGAGCGGGCGGTCAGGTCGCCGTCCGCCATCGCCTCGACGGCGCCCTGCAGCCGGCGCACGCGGCGCACCAGCCGGCTGGTGACGAACGCCGACAGCAGGCAGACCGCGAGCGTGGTGAGCGCGCCGGTGACGAGCAGCAGCGTGCGGGCGCGGGCCTGGTCGGCGCGGGCCTGCACCTCGACCACCGACGCGCGCTGGTGCACCAGGTCGGAGAGCTCGCCGAGCGACCGCTCGAGGTGCTGGAACGACAGGATGAAGGCGTTGTACCGGGGCGGGGTGGTGGCGCCCGAGACGCCGCTGCGCGCGGCGTCCTGCGTCACCTGGGCGGCGAGCGCGACGTACTCCTCGACGTCCGGTGCGACCTCGGCGACCGCCGCGTCGACCTCGGCGCCGAGGTGCGCGGCGGAGGCGGCCCGCAGGCCGTCGCGCAGGACGTCGGCCTGCACCGCGACGTCGCCCGCGGCCGAGGTGCCCTGCTGGTTGCCGGCGAAGTGCATGGCCGTGAGCACGTCCGCCCGCACGGCGTCGTGGGCCATGTCGCCCTCCATGAGCTGCACGCCCACGGTCGACAGGAGGCTCACCCGACGGCCGGTGTCCTTCGCCTGCTGCAGGCCGCGCACGCCGAAGCCCAGCAGCGCCGCCATGCCGAGCACGGTCACGACGACGATCGCGCCGAGCTTCACGCGCAGCGGCAGGTCCCCGAGCCGGCCGGCCGATGCCAGCCCGTCGTCCTCGCGCACAGCCATGTCGTCGTCCCCACCGGTCGGCGAGCGCTCTTCGCCCGCACCACCCCGGTCCATCGACGTCCGGGGCGCAGGGCTGTAGCCCGATCCGCGAAACCCGGCGGCCCGTTGGTGTGGCTTCGGGGCCCGTGGCGTGGCACGGTGCACCCGTGGGCGTGAAGACGTGGATCGAGGGGTGGCCGGTCTACCGGCAGGTCACCGGCACCGACCCCCTGGGTCGCGGGGCCGCCGTGGAGTCCAAGGGCACCCGCGAGCACCGCGCCCGCACGTCCGAGGCCGACCACGTCGCGCGGTCCGTCTGCCCGTACTGCGCCGTCGGCTGCGGCCAGAAGGTGTTCGTGAAGGACGGCGAGGTCACCCAGATCGAGGGCGACCCCGACAGCCCGGTCTCGCGCGGGCGGCTGTGCCCCAAGGGCTCCGCGAGCAAGAGCCTGGTCACCAGCCCGCTGCGGCTGGAGACGGTGCGCTACCGCCGCCCGCACGGCACCGAGTGGGAGGACCTGCCGCTCGACCGGGCGATGGAGATGATCGCCGACCGCGTCGTGCAGACCCGCCGCGAGAGCTGGCAGGACAAGGACGACCAGGGGCGGTTCCTGCGCCGCACGATGGGCATCGCGAGCCTCGGGGGTGCGACCCTCGACAACGAGGAGAACTACCTCATCAAGAAGCTGTTCACGGCCGTGGGCGCCATCCAGGTCGAGAACCAGGCGCGTATTTGACACTCCGCCACGGTCCCCGGTCTGGGGACCTCGTTCGGACGCGGCGGCGCCACCCAGTTCCTGCAGGACCTGGCCAACGCCGACTGCATCGTCATCCAGGGCTCGAACATGGCCGAGGCGCACCCGGTCGGGTTCCAGTGGGTCATGGAGGCGAAGGCGCGCGGCGCGACGGTGATCCACGTCGACCCGCGCTTCACCCGGACGAGCGCGCTCGCCGACCGCTACGTCGGCCTGCGCGCGGGCACCGACATCGCGTTCCTCGGCGGCGTCATCAACTACGTCCTGTCGAACGAGCTCGACTTCCGCGAGTACGTCGTGAACTACACGAACGCGGCGCACCTGGTGAGCGAGGACTTCCGCGACACCGAGGACCTCGACGGGCTGTTCAGCGGCTGGGACCCGGAGACCCGCACGTACCACGAGGGTTCGTGGGAGTACGACGGCGTGAACCAGTCCGGCGGTGACTCCGCCGAGACCGAGAGCCGGCGCGAGACCGGTGCGGGCCTGCAGCACGAGTCGCACGGGCCCGGTGTCGGCCAGGACGCCGAGCGCGACGAGACCCTGCAGCACCCGCGCAGCGTCTACCAGGTGCTGAAGCGGCACTTCTCCCGCTACACCCCGGAGATGGTGTCGCGCACGTGCGGCGTCGACGAGGCGGACTTCCTCGCCGTCTGCGAGGCGTGGACGCGCAACAGCGGGCGCGAGCGCACCACCAGCCTGGTGTACTCCGTCGGCTGGACGCAGCACGGCAGCGGCGTGCAGTACATCCGCGCCGGCGCGATCCTGCAGCTGCTCCTCGGCAACATGGGGCGGCCGGGCGGCGGCGTGATGGCGCTGCGCGGGCACGCCAGCATCCAGGGCAGCACCGACGTCCCGACGCTGTTCAACCTGTTCCCGGGCTACCTGCCGCACCCGATCGCCGGGCAGCACGACAGCTTCGACCAGTGGGTCGACGCGATCACCCACGGCGACGCGAAGGGCTTCTGGCACGGCGCGCGCAGCTACTGCGTGAACCTCTTGAAGGCCTACTACGGCGACGCCGCGACGGCCGAGAACGACTGGAACTTCGACCGCATCCCGAAGCTCACCGGCGACCACGGCACCTACCGCACCGTGCTCGACATGATCGACGGCAAGGTCAAGGGGTACTTCCTGCTCGGCCAGAACCCCGCCGTCGGGTCGGCCCACGGGCGCGCCCAGCGGCTCGGCATGGCCAACCTCGACTGGCTCGTGGTGCGCGACCTGTTCGAGATCGAGAGCGCGTCGTTCTGGAAGGACTCGCCGGAGGTCGAGACGGGCGAGATCGTGCCCGAGGAGTGCGGCACCGAGGTGTTCCTCATGCCGGCGGCGGCGCACACCGAGAAGGAGGGCACCTTCACCCAGACGCACCGGATGCTGCAGTGGCGCGAGAAGGCGCTCGAGCCCAGCGGCGACCGGCGCAGCGAGCTGTGGTTCTTCTTCCACCTCGGCCGGCTGATCCGCGAGCGGCTGCGCGACAGCACCGACGACGCCGACCGCGCGGTGCTCGACCTGGCGTGGGACTACCCGATGGTGGGCGAGACCGACGACCCGGATGCCGAGATGGTGCTGAAGGAGATCAACGGGTACCGCACCGACACCCTCGAGCCGCTCTCGTCGTACACCGAGATGACGGACGACGGCACGACGGCGGGCGGCTGCTGGATCTACACCGGCGTCTACGCCGACGGCGTGAACCAGGCCGCGCGCCGCAAGCCCGGCCACGAGCAGGACCACGTCGCGGCGGAGTGGGGCTGGGCCTGGCCGGCGAACCGGCGCATCCTCTACAACCGCGCGTCCGCCGACCTCGACGGCAAGCCGTGGAGCGAGCGCAAGAAGCACGTGTGGTGGGACGAGGACGCCGGGCGCTGGACGGGCCTCGACGTGCCCGACTTCGAGGTGACGAAGCCCCCGTCGTACCGCTCGGCCGACGACGCGGTCGGCGTCGAGGCCCTGAACGGCGACGACCCGTTCATCATGATGTCCGACGGCAAGGGCTGGCTGTTCGCGACCAGCGGCCTCATCGACGGCCCCATGCCGACGCACTACGAGCCGGCCGAGTCGCCCGTGCGCAACCCGCTCTACGGTGCGGTGCAGGCGAACCCGACGGCGAAGTACTACGACCGCGTCGACAACCCGACCAACCCCAGCCCTCCCGACGACGAGCTGGCGGCGGTGTACCCGTACGTCTTCACGACCAGCCGGCTCACCGAGCACCACACGGCCGGTGGCATGAGCCGCACGCTGCCCTACCTCGCCGAGCTGCAGCCGGCCATGTTCATCGAGGTGTCGCCGGCCCTGGCCCGCGAGCGGGGCCTCGAGCACAACGGCTGGGCGCACGTGGTCACCAGCCGGTCGGCGATCGAGGCGAAGGTGCTGGTCACCGACCGGATGCGCCCGCTGCGCGTCGACGGCCGCACGATCCACCAGGTGTGGCTCCCGTACCACTTCGGTCAGGGCGGGGCGGCGATCGTCAGCGGCGACTCGGCGAACGACCTGATCGGCGTGACGCTCGACCCGAACGTCCTTATCCAGGACAGCAAGGTCGGCACCTGCGACGTCCGGCCCGGACGGCGTCCGCGCGGTGCCGAGCTGCGACCGTACGTCGAGCGGACGGCGCACCGCGCCGGCCTGCGCACCAACGAGGAGCCCGCGTGAACGTCATCGGTCCCAACAGCCTGGCCGGCCCCGTCGACCCCGCGACCGACTCCGGCTGGCAGCCGGAGCCGCGGATGGGCTTCTTCACCGACACCACGGTGTGCATCGGCTGCAAGGCGTGCGAGGTCGCCTGCAAGGAGTGGAACCTCGTGCCCGAGGACGGGCTCGACCTCACCGGGATGTCGTACGACAACACCGGTGCGCTCGGGGCCAGCACGTGGCGGCACGTCGCCTTCATCGAGCAGGAGGCCCCGCCGCGCAGGGGTGGCGGCGCGACCGACCTCGGCATGCCCGCCCTGCGCGAGCAGCGCACCGGCGGCGAGGACGCGCAGCCGCAGCTCGCCGTCGACGACCAGCAGGCGGCCGGGCCGGTCGACGTCCGCTGGCTGATGTCGTCGGACGTCTGCAAGCACTGCACGCACGCCGGCTGCCTCGACGTCTGCCCGACCGGCGCCCTGTTCCGCACCGACACCGGCACGGTCGTCGTGCAGCAGGACATCTGCAACGGCTGCGGCTACTGCGTGCCGGCCTGCCCGTTCGGCGTCATCGACCAGCGCAAGGACGACGGTCGCGCGTTCAAGTGCACGCTGTGCCACGACCGCACCGAGGAGGGCCTGATGCCCGCCTGCGCGACCGCCTGCCCGACCCAGTCGATCCAGTACGGCCCCCTGGACCAGCTGCGCGAGACCGCTGCCGCGCGGGTCGAGGCGCTGCACGCGGGCGGCGTCGAGGAGGCCCGGCTGTACCTCGAGTCGGACGACGACGGCATCGGCGGCGCCGGCGCGTTCTTCCTGCTGCTCGACGAGCCGGAGGTCTACGGCCTGCCGCCCGACCCGGTGGTGCCGACCCGCGACCTCGGGCAGATGTGGCGGCGCGCCGGGATGGCTGCCGTCGGCATGGTCGCGACCGCGGTGGTCGCCTTCGCCGGACGGCGCCGGTGAGCCCCCGCCGCGGCGAGGAGACGCGGGTCCCCGAGGCGGACTTCCGGTCGTACTACGGGCGCCCGATCCTCAAGGAGCCCACGTGGGAGTGGGACATCCCGGCGTACCTGTTCACCGGCGGGCTGGCGGCCGGCTCGTCGTTGCTGGCCGCCGGCGGCGACGCGAGCGGACGGCACGGGCTGCGCCGCGCGACCCGCTGGACGTCGCTCGTGGCCGTCAGCGCCAGCGCGTTCTTCCTCGTGCACGACCTCGGGCGCCCTGCCCGCTTCCACCACATGCTGCGCGTCGCCAAGGTCACCTCGCCGATGTCGGTCGGCACGTGGATCCTGACCGCCTTCGGCCCGGCGTCCGGCATCGCGGCCCTCGCCGAGCTCGGCGGGCTGCTGCCGACCAGCGGCGTGCTCGGTGCCGTCAACCGGCTGGCCCCGGCCCTGGCCCGGGCCGGCGGCGTCGGCGCGGCCGCCACCGCGCCCGCGCTCGCGACGTACACCGCGGCGCTGCTCACCGACACCTCCACGCCCGCCTGGAAGGAGGCGCACGGCGTGCTGCCGTTCGTCTTCGCCGGCAGCGCGCTGGCGTCCGGCGGCGGCGCCGCGCTGGTCACCGCGCCCCTCGCCGAGAGCGGCCCGGCGCGCCGGATGGCCGTCGTGGGGGCCGCCGCCGAGCTGGCCGGCACGCTCGTCGTCGAGCGCCGCCTCGGCCTCGCGAGCGAGGCGTACCACGAGCCCGGCCCCGAGCGGCTGATGGACGCCGCGCGCTGGCTGACCGCCGCCGGCGCGCTGGGCGCCCTCGTGTCGGGCCGCAGCCGCGCGCTCTCCGCGCTGTCGGGCCTGGCCCTGCTCGGCGGCTCCCTCGCCACCCGCTTCGGCGTCTTCGAAGCCGGCAAGGCCTCCGCCCGCGACCCCCGCTACGTCGTGGTCCCCCAGCGCGAGCGCCTCGACGCCCGCCGCGCCGCCGATGCCGCCTCGGCCGCCGGCGCCGACACCGGGGCCGACACCGGGGCCGACACCGGGGCGTCCGACGCCGGCTGACGCCGCGGGAACACGGCGCTGCGGTCCTGCGACGAAGTCGAGCAGCTCTGACACGGCGGGCGGCGGCGATGTCGCGCATCCTGGGTGAGCGGGCCCCGCTCCCAGACACCGAGTGCCGGCGCCCCCCTTCGACAGAGGAGCACACATGGAGACCGACACCTTCTCGCGCGCGAGCCACGACCTGGGCCTCGCCGGCTGGTTCGGCGGCACGCTGGCGAACGCGGTCGCGCTGAACAAGGCGGCGGGCGCGGCCAGCGACGCGTCGTCCTCCGGCCGCGTGGCGAACGCCGGCTGGGACGCCTGGACGCCGGTCAACGCCGCCGCCATCGGCCTGCACCTGGTCGGCTCGGTCGGCCAGCTCGTCGGCAACGGCGAGCGGGTCAAGGGTCAGCAGGGTGTCGCGAGCATGGCCCTGGTGAAGACCGCGCTCACCGCCGTCGCCCTGGGCGCCACGGCGTACAGCCGCGTCCTCGGCAAGCGCGTGTCGAACGCGGAGGACGTGCCGGTCAGCGACGGCACCACCCCCAGCACCAGCACCCCGGCCGACGTCGCCGCCGCGCAGCGCCAGCTGAAGGTCATGCAGTGGGTCATCCCCGCGGTCACCGGCGCCCTGGTCGTCGTGAGCTCGTTCGCGGGCGAGCAGCAGCGCACCTCGAACGTCGTCAGCGGCGTCGCCCGTCGCGCGTTCGGCCGCTGACGTGGCCGGCTCCGTGGCCGCCGTCTGGGTACCGGTCGACGACATGCAGCGTGCCGTCGACTTCTACACCGGCGTGCTGCGCCTCGAGCTGAAGAGCCAGTCGGACGACTGGAGCGAGATCGACGCGAGCGGTCTGCTGATCGGGCTCAACGGTCGCGAGGGCACGAGCGCGCACTCCGACGGCGGAGCGGTCATCTCGTTCACGCCCGAGGGCTCGATCGACGACGAGTACGCCCGGCTGCAGTCGGCCGGCGCGACGGTGACCGGTGAGATCAGCGACCACCCGTGGGGTCGCATCGCGCCGTTCAAGGACACCGAGGGCAACGACCTGCAGCTGTACGCGCCGCCCTCCGAGTGAGCAGACGCACCGACGGCCGTCGACCCCCTGTCCCGCAGGGGTTCGGCGGCCGTCGTGTGTCGTCGGTCAGGTGTCAGACCGGCCCGGCGGACGGCTCGCCGCGGCCGGGCATGCTGCGCAGGCCGTCGTGCGACGTCGAGGCGTCGCTGTAGCGCAGCAGCGCTCCCACGCCGTCGGTGAGGGTGACCTGCTGGCGGTCGCGGTGCCCGGCCGAGTCGTCGGCGAGGTCCTGCTCGGGGGTGCCGTGCGGCCGGCCGCCGACCAGCGTCAGGCCGGCACCGGTGCTGATCGCACCCCACACGAGCGCCGCGCCCGCTGCGACCTCCTGCGGCGACTCCTCACCGGCCTCGACGAGGTCGGAGCGCCTGGTCGCGACGGCGCCGGGCGTCGACCCGACCCAGAGCCGCAGCGTGGACGACGGGTCGTCGTGCAGCAGCACCTCCTCGACCTGGCCCCGGCGCAGCGACTCGACCACCGCGTCGAGCCCCTCGACCGCGAGGTCCTGGCGCTGCTCGCCCTGCTCGAAGCGGTCCAGCACGTCGGCCCGGTGGGCCGCGGCGCGCTCGGCCAGCGCGCGGGCGACGTCCTCGCGACGGCGCTGCTCCGACCCGCCCGCGGCCCGCGACCCGGGCACGCGGACCACCTTCGACGCGGTGTCGGGGCCGACGGCGTCGAGCAGCTCGGCGACGACCTGGTCGTCGCCGCGCACCAGCACCAGCTCGGGCCGCTGCCGCCGCACCACGCGGTCGAGCTCGGCCGCGACCTGCGCGGCGTTGCGGGCGGTGGTGTCCTCGACCCGCGACTCCACGCGCCGCTGCGAGGTGCCGCGCACGTGCGCCGCGTGCACCTCGTCGTCCGACCCCTGCACGGTCTCGGAGCCGGCTGCGGCGCCCAGGGCGTCGGTCAGCTCGAGGTCGGCGCCGGTGCGGTCGACGTCGACCACGACGTGGCTGATGCCGGAGGTCGCCCGGGCGACGGGGAGCAGGTGCGGCACGGGGCCCCACTGCGACTCCTCGCGGCCGGGCGCCTCGGGCAGCACCAGGTCGAGCTGCACGCCGTCGTCCGTCGCCACGACCAGCCGGCCGACGGGTCCCCCGCGGTGCGTCGGCTCGGTGACGACCTCGCGCACGGCCGCCAGCGCCTGCTCCGAGGCGCCCTGCGCCCGCAGCCGCTCCTCGTGGGCCTGCCAGCGCAGCTCGACCTCCTTCGCGCCGTCCGGCCCGTCGCGGGTGGCGTCGAGGCTGACGGTCAGGAACGGTCCCGTCCCGTCGGCCACGGGTCGGAGCCAGTCGAGGCGCACGGTGTCCTCCTGCGTCGGTGCAGCGGTGGTGGTGCGGGGGTGCGGGTCAGTCGGCCTGGGCGGTGAGGGTGATCTCGACGCCGGTCAGCGCCTTGCTCACCGGGCACCCCTCCTTGGCCTGCTGCGCCACCCGCTGGAAGGCGTCGGCGTCGAGGCCCTCGACCTCACCGGTGACGGTCAGCGCGATGCCGGTGAGGCGGAAGCCGCCGGCCGGGTCGGGGCCGAGCGAGACGTCGGCCTTCACCTCGAGCGCGCGCGGCGTGCCGCCGGCCTGCGCGGCCATCGCCGAGAACTGCATCGCGTAGCAGGCGCTGTGCGCCGCCGCGATGAGCTCCTCGGGGCTGGTGGTGCCGTCCGCGTCCTCGGCGGCCCGCTTCGGGAACGAGACGTCGTAGGTGCCGACCTTCGAGCTGCTCAGCTCGACCTGGCCGGAGCCCTGCTCGAGGGTGCCGTTCCAGGCGGTGCGGGCGGTGCGAGTGGGCATGCGTGGGCCTCCTGCTCAGGCGGTGACGGGCCACCTCGGCCCGCCGTCCAAGGCCACCACACCTGCCACGACGGCGCACCCCGAGCACATCGCGGGGGCTACCCCTTGCCCTTGCCCCCGTGGCCCCCGTCGTGCTTCGAGCCCGGGCCGCTGTTCCCCGACGTGTCGCCCTTCGGCGGCTTCGGCGGCTTGGGGTCGCCCTTCGGCGGCTTCGGCGGCTTGGGGTCGCCCTTCGGCGGCTTCGGCTCGTCCGGCGGCGGCTTCGGCGCGGGCGGGGGCGGCGGGGGCTTCGGAGCCGGCGGCGGCTTCGGAGCCGGCGGCGGCTTCGGCGCGGGCGGGGGCTTCGGGGCCGGCGCAGCGGGCTTCGTCGTGGTCGACGGGGCTGGGGCCGCGGGCTTCGAGGTCGACGGCTTCGAGGTCGAGGGCTTCGGGGCGGGCGCGGGGTGCGTCGTGGTGGCGGCCGGCGGGGTGGTCGTCGTGGTCGAGGGCGACGGGTCGGCGACCGCGGACGTCGGCGCCGCGGTGGGGGTCGCGGTCGGCGCGACCGTGGGAGCGGCGGGGGGTCCGGCGGTGGGTGCGCCGGTGGCGCCGGCGACGGG
>NZ_BAAHBM010000092.1:0-11635 GCF_054776675.1 Angustibacter aerolatus | reverse complement strand
GACGGCCCGGACGGGTGCGCGTTGTCGGCCGGGTCGGCGGGCCGGCGCACCCCGCCGGACGTCGTCCGCAGCCGCTCGGCGACGTCGTCGTCCGGGGTGTCGCTGAACCCTGCGCCGCCGTGCCAGAACCGGTCGCGCACCGCCGCGACCAGGGCGCCGGCCGCCGTCAGCCAGCGCGCCGCACCGGTGCAGGCGTGCAGCGCGAGCAGCCCCTCGACGACGTCGCCGTGGTCCTCGAGCGTGCCGGCCGGCGACCCGACCACGCCGTCGCGCGAGACCCGGCGCAGCACCCCGTCGACCACGTGCACGTCGAGCAGCAGGCCGGCCGCCCGCTCGGCCGCCTCGACCAGATCGGGTCGGTCGAGCAGCGCGCCGGTCTCGGCGAGCGCCGCCACCGCCAGGCCGTTCCAGGCCGCCACGACCTTGTCGTCGCGGCCCGGCTGCGGCCGGTCGCCACGCGCCTCGTGCAGGCGGGCCAGCACGTCGTCGAGCCGCGCGGAGGGCTCGGCCAGCCGGCGCAGCGTCGAGCTGCCGTGCTCGAACGTGCCGGACGCCGTGACGCCGAGCGCCTGC
Organism: Angustibacter aerolatus; assembly: GCF_054776675.1. Lineage (NCBI taxonomy): Bacteria > Bacillati > Actinomycetota > Actinomycetes > Kineosporiales > Kineosporiaceae > Angustibacter > Angustibacter aerolatus. The sequence continues at coordinate 11,062 of NZ_BAAHBM010000092.1, read as the reverse complement.
GCGGCCCAGGCGCCGTCGTCCGGGCCGAGCACGTCGACCAGCTGCTGCGGCGTCCAGGCGTAGGTGAGCCCCTCGACGCCCTCGGTGTCGGCGTCGAGAGAGCTGGCCAGCCCGCCCTGCGCGGTGCCGAGGTCGCGCACCATGAAGTCGCACGTCTCCAGCGCCACGCGGCGCGCCTCGTCGTCGCCGGTGAGCCGCCAGTGGTGCAGGTACACCCTGGCGAGCTGGGCGTTGTCGTACAGCATCTTCTCGAAGTGCGGCACCACCCAGCCGGCGTCGACGGCGTACCGCGCGAACCCGCCAGCGAGCTGGTCGTACGTGCCGCTGCGGGCCATGTGCTGCATCGTGTTCTCGGCCATCTCGAGCGCCAGCGGCCCGGTGTCGCCGCGCTCGCGGGCGGCGTGCCGCAGCAGCTGCTCGAGCACCATCGACGGTGGGAACTTCGGTGCCCCGCCGAAGCCCCCGCGCTCGGCGTCGTGGTCGCGGGCGATCCGCTGCACCGCGCGCGCCAGGTCGTCGGCCGACGGCGGCACCGGCTGCCCCGCGGGCACCGCGGCCCGCTGGTCGCGCAGCTGCTCGGCGATGCGCTGCCCGGCGCCGACCACCTCGTGCCGCCGCTCGCGCCAGGCCTCCCCCACCGCCGCGAGCAGCTGCCGGAACGAGGGCAGACCGCCGCGTGGCTGCGGCGGGAAGTACGTGCCGGCGTAGAACACCTGCGCGTCCGGGGTGAGCACCGCGGTCATCGGCCAGCCGCCGTGCCCGGTCATCGCGACGACGGCCTCCATGTAGACGGCGTCGACGTCGGGGCGCTCCTCGCGGTCGACCTTGATCGCCACGAAGTGCTCGTTCAGGTCGCGGGCGGTCGCGTCGTCCTCGAACGACTCGTGCGCCATGACGTGGCACCAGTGGCAGGCGGCGTACCCGACGCTCAGCAGCACCGGCACGTCGCGCCGCCGGGCCTCGGCGAACGCCTCGTCGCCCCACTCCCACCAGTCGACCGGGTTGTCGCGGTGCTGCAGCAGGTACGGGCTCGTCGCGTTCGCCAGCCGGTTCACGCCCCCAGCCTCACCCGGCCGACCGTCGGGGACCAGCCGGACGGCGGACCGGCTCGGGTACGGTCGCGGCCGTGCCCGCGCAGCCCGGCTGGTCCCCCGACGAGCTGGCTGCCGTCGACGCCGCCCACGAGCTGCTGATCGCCGCGCAGCGCCCCGACGGCCGGTGGCGCCAGGCCGTGCCGATCTGGGTGGTGACCGTCGGCGAGGACGTGGTGGTGCGGAGCTGGCACCGCCGCGACACCGGGTGGTTCGGCGACGCCGTGCGCACCGGGCGGGCGCGCGTCGACGTCCCCGGCCTGAGCACCGACGTCGTCGTCGCGGACGTCGGCGCCGACGACCAGCTGCTGCGAGACGCCGTCGACGCCGCCTACCGGGCGAGGTACGGGCCGGCGGGTGCCGCGTCGATGGTCACCGACGCGGCCGCCGCCACCACGCTGCGGCTCCTCCCGGTGCGGGGGCGTTCGTAGGTACCGTGCCGGGATGGTGACCGCGGGCGGCTCACCGAGATGCCGCGCGGCGGGCACTTCGCGGCCCACGAGCAGCCCGAGCTCCACGCCCAGGAGCTGCGCGAGGTCTTCCGGCCGTACCGTCCAGCCCGATCATCGGGTCAGTAGACGCTGTACCCGCCGTCGACGGTCAGCACCGAGCCGGTCATGAAGGACGACGCGTCGCTGGCCAGGAACACGACGGACGGCGCGATCTCGGCGGGCGTCGCGGCGCGCTGCTGCGGCGCGTCCTCGATCCAGTACCGCTGGAACTCCGGTCGGTCGACGGGCGCCATCTCGGTGCGCACGTACCCGGGCGCGAGGGCGTTGACCCGCACCCCGGCCGGCGCCCACTCGGCGGCCAGCGACCGGGTCAGGTGGTGCACGGCGGCCTTCGAGGCGTTGTAGCCGGGCTGCCACTGCGGGCGGTTCACGATGTCGGCGGACATGGACCCGATGTTGACGATCACCCCGCGCCCGGCGGCGACCATCCGGCCGCCCACGACGCGGCAGCCGTTCCAGACGCCGGTGAGGTTCACGTCGAGCACCTCGCGCCACTCCTCGTCCGTCACCTCCAGCGCGGGACGGTGCACGCAGGTGCCGGCGTTGTTGACCAGCACGTCGACCGGGCCGAAGGCGGCCTCGACCTCGTCGGTCGCGCGCTCGAGGTCCGCCACGCGCGTGACGTCGCCGGTGAACGCCTGCACGTCGAGACCCTCGGCGCGCAGGTCGGCGGCGACGTCGTCGCTGAGGTCGCGGTCGCGCGCGAACAGGGCGACCCGTGCACCGGCCTCGCCGAGCGCCCGGGCGTACGCGAGGCCGAGGCCGCGGTTGCCGCCGGTCACCAGCGCGACGCGACCGGCGAGGGAGAAGGTGTCGAGCACGGCCATGGTGGTCCTCCGGGTGGCGGCAGCGGGGTCGCGGCCACCTCACCACAGCCGGCGACACCCCGCCCTGCCGTGACCCAGAACACCCGGCCCCCCGGCACGTCGAGGCCGGGATCCGCCGAGGATGACGGGATGAGGAGCGGCGGCAGCACCCTGCGGTCGATCGCGCCGTCGGTGTTCCTGCCGGCGCTGGTGTTCGAGATCGGCAACGGTGCCGTGGCACCCGTCGTCGCGCTGACGGCGCTCGACCTGGGTGCGTCGGCCGGCACGGCGGCGCTGGTGCTGGCGCTGCTCGGCGTCGGGCAGGTGCTCGGCGACGTGCCGGCCGCGCGGCTGGCCGACCGGCTGGGCGACCGCCGCGCGATGCTGCTCGCCACCGGCGTCGCCGCCGCCTGCTTCATCACCTGCGCGGCGGCCCGGTCGCTCGTCGAGCTGGCGCCCGCTCTGGTGCTCGTGGGCGCCGCCAGCTCGACGTTCTACCTGGCGCGGCAGTCGTACCTCACCGAGGTGGCGCCGCTGCACCTGCGTGCCCGCGCGATGTCGACGCTCGGCGGGTCGCACCGCATCGGGCTGTTCGCCGGCCCCTTCCTGGGCGCCGCGGCCATCGGCCTGGTCGGCATGCGCGGCGCCTACGCCGTCGCCGTGCTCGCCTGCCTCGCCGTGGCCCTGCTGCTGGTGACGGTGCCGGACGCCGAGCGGCCGGGTGACCGCCCGGTGGCGGTGCGCGGCGGCACGACCTCGTGGCGGATGCTGCGCGACCACCGGCAGCTGTTCGCCACCCTCGGGCTCGCGGTGCTGGCCGTCGGCGCGGTGCGGGCGGCGCGGCAGACCGTGCTGCCGCTCTGGGCCGAGCACCTCGGCCTCGACGCCGGCCGCACCAGCCTCGTCTTCGGCATCGCGAGCGCGGTCGACATGGCGCTCTTCTACCCGGCCGGGCTGGTGATGGACCGGGCCGGGCGGCTCGCCGTCGCCGTGCCGTCGATGCTGGTACTCGGCGGTGCGATGGCGCTGCTGCCGCTGACCCACGGCGTCGTCGCGCTCACCCTCGTGGCGATGCTCATGAGCCTGGGCAACGGCATCGGCTCCGGCATCATGATGACGCTCGGCGCCGACACCGCACCGGCCGACGGCCGCAGCCGGTTCCTCGCGGTGTGGCGGCTCTTCGGGGACGCCGGCGGCGCGCTCGGGCCGCTCGTGGTCTCCGTGGTGGCGCTCGCCGCCTCGCTGGCCGCCGGCGTGGTGGCGATCGGCTCCGTCGGGCTGCTCGCCGCCGCAGGCCTCGCCCGCTGGGTGCCGCGCTGGTCGGCGTACGCCACGCCGTCCGCCGTCCGGGCAGAGCACGCGCGGATCGCCGCCCGGCGCTGACCGTCGTCAGCCGCGGCGCGAACTGCCAGCATGGCGCCATGACCGCACAGTTCGGCCCGCACCGCTGGTCGCCCAGCCCGCACACCGCGGCGCACACCGACGCCTACCGCGGGGCCGAGGTCGCCGTGCGCGACCTGCGCGGCGCCCGCGTCGTCGACTCCGACCTCACCGGCGCCCGCATCGTCGACTCGACGCTCGTCGACGTCGAGCTGTCGGGGTACGTCGAACGCCTGCGGGTCAACGGGATCGACGTCACCGCGTACGTCGAGGCCGAGCTCGACCGCCTGCACCCCGAGCGCGTGCAGCTGCGCGGGGTGCAGGACGCCGACGGGTTCCGCGCCGCGTGGCAGACCGTCGAGCGGCTGTGGGCCGACGACGTGGCGCGGGCCGAGCGGCTGCCCGAGGCCGCGCGCTCGGAGCGGGTCGCCGGCGAGTGGTCGTTCGCCGAGACGCTGCAGCACCTGGTGTTCATCACCGACTCGTGGGTGAGCCGCACGGTGCTCGACGAGGAGCGGCCGTTCCACCCGCTGGCCCTGCCGCAGACCGCCTACGCCCCGGGCGACGCCGCCGCCCTCGGCATGCAGCTCGCCGCCGACCCCACGTGGGACGAGGTGCTCGAGGCGCGCGCCGGCCGCCAGCAGGTGGTGCGCGACGTGCTCGCCGACCTGACCGACCGCGACCTCGGCCGCGAGTGCCTGCGGACGCCGGCGCCCGGCTACCCCGACGGCGGCCGCCCGGTGTGGGAGTGCCTGTCGGTGCTGCTGGAGGAGGAGATCGAGCACCGCCGGTACGCCGTCCGCGACCTGGCGGTGCTGGAGGCGCGGCTCACGGCGTGAGCGGGTCGGCGCCCTCCGGCTCGGCGGGCTCGGCGGGCTGGGCGGGCTGGTCCGGCTGCGTCGCGCGGTCGGCTGCGGCGGCGGCCAGCACCCGGTCGACGCGGCGCCGCACGCTCTTCCACGACCACACCTCGGTGCTGGTGCCGGCCGTGAACTCCTTCGCCAGCTCCGACCACGCCGGCGGCGGCACCACGGCGAGGTTGCTGCCGAACACCTGCGCGCGGTCGGCGCCGAACACCTCGAACCGCACGACGCCCTCGGCCAGCACCCGGCGTCCGCGCAGGTCGTGGCCCACCGGCAGGGTCGGCGCCCGCCAGTCGACGACCCCCGCCACGAAGTGCGTGTAGGCGCCGGCGCCCGACGTCTTGAGCCCGCGCACCTGCAGCACCGCCAGGTCGCCGCCGGCCAGCCGCACCGACCACAGGTCGCCGAGGGTCAGGTCGGCGGTCGACGACGGCACGAAGGGGTAGCCGGGCACCCCCCGAACGTAGCGAGAACCTGTCGGTGCGCCGTCCGGCGGGGCTAGCCTCGACGACGTGCCCAGCGCGGCCACCCCGACCACGCGACCGCACGAGGTCCGCTTCTGCCGGTCGTCGGACGGCGTGCGCATCGCCTACGCCGTGCACGGCTCGGGCCCGCCGCTCGTCGTCGCGTCGTGCTGGCTGAGCCACCTCGAGCACGACTGGGAGAGCCCGGTCTGGCGGCACTTCCTCGCCGACCTCGGCCGGTACGCGACCATCGTGCGGTTCGACGAGCGCGGCCACGGCCTGTCGGACTGGGACGTCGACGACTTCTCGCTCGACGCGCGCACCGCCGACCTCGAGGCCGTGGTCGAGCACGCCGGCCTCGACCGGTTCGCGCTCATGGGGATGGCGCAGGGCGGCCCGGTCTCGGTGCGGTACGCCGTGGCGCACCCGCAGCGCGTCACCCGGCTGGTGTTCTACGGCAGCTACGCGGCGGCGTTCCGCGACCCCACGCCGGAGGAGCTCGAGCTCAGCGACACGTTCGAGCAGATGGTCAAGGTCGGGTGGGCGCGGCCGGAGTCGGAGTTCCGGCGGGTGTTCACCTCGTTGATGATCCCCGGCGCGACCGAGGAGCAGATGCGCTGGCTCGACGAGCTGCAGCGGGTGTCGGTGTCGGCGACGAACGCGTTCACGGCGCGCCGCGAGCGCAACACCGTCGACGTCACCGACCTGCTCTCCGGGGTGACGCAGCCGACGCTCGTGCTGCACGCCAGGGGCGACCGGATGAACGACTTCGCCGAGGCCCGGGTGCTGGCGACGCAGATCCCCGACGCGCGGCTGGTCGCCCTCGACAGCTCGAACCACATCCTGCTCGAGCACGAGCCCGCCTGGCGGGTGCTCGTCGAGCAGGTGCGCGACGTCCTGGACGCCGACCGGGGGCCCGCCCGCGGCGCCCGCGACGGCGGCCTCGACGCGGGCCGGGCGCTGTCGCCGCGCGAGCTGGAGGTGCTGCGGCTGGCCGCGGCCGGGCGCGAGAACCAGGAGATCGCCGACGAGCTGTGCCTCAGCGTGCGCACCGTCGAGCGGCACCTGCAGAACGTGTACGCGAAGCTCGGCACGAGCGGCCGGTCGGCGCGCACCGCCGCGGTCGCGCAGCTGCTGGCCGGCGCCTGACCGCGTACGCAGGGCGCCCCGGCGTGCCCGTGCGGTTGGGTACCGGTACCGATGCGGTGCGGCAACCGTGGCTCCTAGCGTCGCCTGCACCGGCCCGCACCCGCGGGCCACGGACCGCAGGGAGCACCCCATGACCACCGTCACCGACGCGGCCGAGGCCGACCGCGCGCTCAAGCTCAGGCACCGCGCGACGTGGGCGCTGGGCGACTACGCCGCCGTCGCCGACGAGGTCATCCCCTCGCTCGGCCCGGTGCTCGTCGAGGCCGCCGGCGTGCGGCGCGGCGACCGCGTGCTCGACGTCGCGGCCGGCACCGGCAACGCCGCGCTGCCCGCCGCCGAGGCCGGCGCCGCCGTCACCGCGGTCGACCTGACGCCCGAGCTGCTCGAGACCGGCCGGCAGGCCGCGAGCGCCCGCGGCGTCGAGGTCGACTGGCGCCAGGGCGACGCCGAGGCCCTCGACCTGCCGGACGCGTCGTTCGACGTCGTGCTGTCGTGCGTCGGCGTGATGTTCGCGCCGCACCACCAGCGGGCCGCCGACGAGCTGGTGCGGGTGACCCGGCCCGGCGGCACCATCGCGGTGCTCAGCTGGACGCCCACCGGCTTCATCGGGCGGCTGTTCGCCACCATGCGGTCCTACGTGCCCGCGCCGCCGGCCGGCGTGCAGCCGCCGCCGCTGTGGGGCGACGAGGACCACGTGCGCGAGCTGCTCGGCGACCGCGTCGACGACGTCCGCGCCGTCCGCCGCTCGCTGGTGGTCGACCGGTTCGGCTCGGGTGCGGCGTTCCGCGACTTCTTCAGGGCGCGCTACGGCCCGACCGTCGCCGCCTACCGGGGCGTCGCCGACGACCCCGACCGCACCGCCGCCCTCGACCGCGACCTCGAGGCCCTCGGCGACGCCGCCGTCGACGGCGACGCGATGGGCTGGGAGTACCTGCTGGTCACCGCCCGCCGCCGCTGACCCGGGGGGCCTGCGCGCCACGTGAAGTCGGCTCCGGCACCGTTCGATGGGCGTGCACGCCTCTCGGACGGTGCCCCGGCCACGGGGAGCTCGCCCGGGTCAGCGCGGTTCGAGCTGGCGCGAGGGCACCCAGCTCTCGACCAGCACCGCCTGCCCCTCGTCGTCGACGACGTAGACCACGCGCCCCCGCCACACGTCGCCGGTGCGCGCCCACTCGACGAGCAGGCCCGGCCAGCGCCCCGGGGCGTCCGGCGGCCCGAGCACCCAGCAGTGCCGGCGCGACACCGGCGGGCCGGCGGCCACCGGGCGGGTGATGCCCGGCGGCTCGCCGGGTGCGGGCGCGAGGGCCGGTGCGGACGTCGTGGCCGGCGCCGGCGTCGGGACGGGCCTGCGCGAGCGGCCGGCGGCGAGCTCGGCGGTGTACTGCGCGCGCTCCGCCAGCGTCATGCCAGGGCGGAACCTCGGAGCAGCCGGCACCGGTCCAGCATGGCACGAATTCGAACACGTGTTCGATCGTCAGGATCGACCAGCTCGGCCCAGTCGAGCGCGACGGCGGGCACGAGGCCCGGCTGCTCCTGCTGCGGCTGCTCCTCCGACGGCTGCTCGACGGGGGTGGCGAAGCAGACCCAGCGCAGCGTGTACCCGGCCAGCCGCGGCAACCGCAGCTGCTGGGTCGAGCGCGGCTGCTGCTCCGGGTACAGCTGCAGCAGCGGATCCGCCCAGACGTGCTCCGAGCCGCCGAACTCGTCGTCCGCGCCGTCGCCGGTGTCCTCTGCGTCGTCGGGCGGGCGCGGGTGGTCCGGCTCCAGCGCCACCGCCAGCGACGTGCCCGGGGCCAGCTCGCTCCCACCCGTCAGGCCGCCGCCGTCCTCGAGGTGCTCGCCGCCGCAGAGCAGGGCCCACCCCGTGCTCGTGTCCGCCACCGGCGTCACGGCGTCGCACTCGTCGAGCCGGTCGAGCACCACGGTCCACCCGTCGGTGCCGTCGCTCAGGCGCACCAGCTCGGTCGACGAGAAGCCGCCCTCCGGGGCCGCGACCGCCGGCACCTGGGTAGCCGCTGCCAGCGACCCGGCCAGCAGCACGCCGGCGAGCGAGATCCCCCGAGCGTGCACCCGCCCATCGTCGTCCGGGCGGGCTGGTGGCGGGCGCACCCGGCCCCGGCGTCCCCCGTCCGGCTCAGCGCACCTCGAACATCACGTCGTCGGGGTAGCAGTAGCACCAGTCCTCGCCCGGCTCGGCCGACTGGATCACCGGGTGCTGCGTCGCGCCGGCGTGCGCGCTCGCGTGCAGCCCGGGCGAGGAGTCGCAGCAGCCGACGTGCCCGCAGGTCAGGCAGCGGCGCAGGTGCACCCAGCGGCCGCCCTCGGCCAGGCACTCGACGCACCCGCTGCCGGACGGCTCGACGTCGAGGTCGATCTGGTCGAGGTGCGTGCAGGTCGCCATGCCGCACATCATGCCCCGCACCCCTCGTCCGGGTGGGGCGGGTCCGGTCGGGCCGAGGGCGCGCGACCGTGGCAGGCTCCGCGCATGACCTCGCCAGCGCTGGACGCCGTCGTCGTCGGCTCCGGACCGAACGGCCTCGCCGCCGCGCTCGTGCTCGCCGCCGCGGGGCTGAGCGTGGAGGTGCTCGAGGCGCAGCCCACCCTCGGCGGCGGCTCGCGCACCCTCGACCTCACGCTGCCCGGCTTCCGCAACGACCTCTGCTCGGCCGTGCACCCGATGGCGGTGGCGTCGCCGTTCTACCGGGCGCTCGACCTCGACCGGCGCGGCATCGAGCTGCTGCAGCCCGAGGTGGCGTTCGCCCAGCCGCTGGACGGCGGGCGCGCGGGCATCGCGTGGCGCGACCTCGACCGCACCGTCGAGGGTCTCGGGCCCGACGGACCGGCCTGGCGCTCGCTCGTCGGCGAGCTGTCGGACCACTGGGAGGGTGTCATCGACTTCACCCTCGGCGACCTGCGCTCGGTGCCGCGCGACGTCGGCACCGCAGTGAAGGTCGCGCTGCGCACCCTCGAGCAGGGGTCGCGCGGCTGGAACGCCCGCTTCAAGGGCGACGTCGCACCCGCGATGTTCAGCGGGGTCAGCACGCACGCGATCATGCCGCCGCGCGGGCTGGCCCCCGCCGCGGCCGGGCTGATGCTCGCCTCGCTCGCCCACGGCGTCGGCTGGCCGATCCCCCGCGGCGGCAGCCAGGTGCTGGTCGACGTGGTGGCCGACCTGGTGCGTCGCCACGGCGGCAGCATCCGCACCGGCGTCCGCGTCTCGTCGCTCGCCGAGCTGCCGCCCGCCCGCGTCGTCTTCTTCGACACCAGCGTGCGCGGCGTGGTGCAGATCGCCGGCGACCGGTTGCCCGTGCGGTACCGCGACGCCCTCGGGCGGTTCGAGTTCGGGCACGCCGCCGCCAAGGTCGACTTCGCGCTGTCGGGCCCCGTCCCCTGGCAGGCCGAGCACCTCGACCTCGCCGGCACGCTGCACGTCGGCGCCAGCCGCGAGGAGATGATGGTCACCGAGCGCGAGGTCGCCCAGGGCCGCGTGCCCGACCACCCGTACGTGCTGGCCAGCCAGCCGAGCATCCTGGACGACACCCGCGCACCCGCCGGCCAGGGGGTGCTGTGGACCTACGCGCACGTGCCCAACGGCTGCACCGTCGACGTCGGCGAGCGGGTGACCGCGCAGATCGAGCGGTTCGCCCCGGGGTTCCGCGACGTCGTGCTGCACCGCTCGGTGATCCCCGCCTCGCACATGAGCGACCACGACGAGAACTACGTGGGCGGTGACATCGCCGCCGGCGCCCCGACCATGTGGCAGATGCTCGCGCGCCCGGCCCTGCGGTGGGACCCCTACCGCGTGCCGCTCGAGTCGGGCAGCGGCTTCGACGGGGCATACCTCTGCTCGTCGGCCGCCCCGCCCGGTCCCGGCGTCCACGGCATGCCCGGCGTCCACGCCGCGAAGCGCGCGCTGCGCCAGGTCTTCGGCGACCGCCGCGACCCGCTCGCTCTGGTGCGCGCCCTCGCCTGAGGCGCGCGCCGGCACCTCGTGAGGTCGCGGGACCGTCCGATGGGCGTGCACGCCTCTCGCACGGTGCCGCAGCCCACTTCACGTGGCGCGCGTCGGACGGCGGGTGCGCTGGTGGGCAGGACTCAAAGCGGTGGCACAGGCGCCTGCTCGCGGGGGGCGAGGAGCGCGGCCGAACCTCGTCGTACCGGCAGCAGCGCCGGCGTCCACGACGAGCCACCGGAGCCACCATGCGACGCACGACCGCACGCCCGACCCGCCACAGCGCGACGTTCTCCAGCTGGGGCAGCACCGCCACCGTCACCGTCGACGACGCCCGCCACCTCGGGACGGCGACCCGGCTGGCCGCGCACCACCTGGCCGCGGTCGCCCGGGCCTGCGACCGGCGCAGCGCCACCGCCGAGGTGCACCGGCTGCCCGCCGCCGACGGCGCACCGCTCGACGTCAGCCCCGTGCTGGCCCGGGCCCTGGCCGCCGCGCTGGACACCGCCGCGGGCACCGACGGCCTGGTCGACCCCACCTGCCCGGCGCCGCGGCACGACGAGCGCGCGTTCTGGGCGCGCGGGCACCAGGTGGCGGCCCGCCGACGGCGCAGCTGGCAGGACGTCGAGACCCACGGCACCCGGGTGCGGGTGCCCGGCGGCACGGCGCTCGACCTCGCGGCGACCGCCGTGCCCCTGGCCCTGGACGACGCCGCGCTGGCCGTCGCGCAGCTCACCGGGTGCGTCGTCGGCGTGCGGCTGCTCGGCTGCACCGCCCGGGTCGGCGCCGACGGCACCGCCGACGGGGTGGCCGTGGTGGCCGGTGACCGGGCGGTCGACCCGCGC
>NZ_BAAHBM010000091.1:0-11805 GCF_054776675.1 Angustibacter aerolatus | reverse complement strand
ACCCCGCCCGACGACGTCCCGGCGCCGACCGACCCCGCGGCGTCCGGGCCGTCGGTCACCGCGCCCGGGACGGTCTCGCTGTGGCAGGCCGTGCGCGGCGGCCGGGCGACCGGCCCGACGCACGAGCTGCAGGTGCGGGCCACCGACGCGACCGGCGCCGTGGTCGGCACCGGCACGCTCGGCACGGCGCGGACGAGCGACGTCCGGCACGTCGACGGGCGCACCACCGCGACCTGCACCTGGCGCTACACCCTGACGGTGCCGGCCGGCGCGCCCGAGGTGACGACGTGGGCCTGGCTGCACGACGTCGAGTGGGTCGAGCCGTGGCGCGCCACCGCGCGGACGACGTCCCTGCGCACGGCGCCGCCGCGGCCGCACCTCAGCTACTGTCTCGCCTGCCGCTGACCCGCCGCGGCGCCCGAGGGGGACGCCGTGCTGCTGCGCCAGCTGCTGCCCGAGCCGTGGCTGCACGTGGCCGAGTCGGACGTCGACCTGCCCGGCGAGCTGCACCCCGACGAGGCCGCGCACGTGGCCCGGGCGATCGAGCGCCGGCGCCGCGAGTTCGTCACCGGGCGGGTGCTGGCCCGGCAGGCGCTGCGCTCCCTCGGCGTCGCCCCTGCACCGCTGCCGCGCGGTGAGCGAGGCGCGCCGGCGTGGCCGCTCGGGGTCGTCGGCAGCATCACGCACTGCGACGGCTACCGGGGCGCCGCGGTCGCGGCCGCCACCGAGTGCGCCGCCGTGGGCGTCGACGCCGAGCCCGCCGCACCCCTGCCCGACGGCGTGCTGGCGACCGTCGCCACCCCCCGCGAGCTCGCCGCGCCCCCCGACGTCGAGCACTGGGGCCGGCTGCTGTTCAGCGCCAAGGAGTCGGTCTACAAGGCCTGGTTCCCGCTGACCGGGCGCTGGTTGGGGTTCGAGGACGTCGAGGTCGCCCTCGCCTCGGACGGCACCTTCACCGCGCGCCTGCTCGTGCCCGGCCCGGTCGTCGACGGCCGCGAGCTGCCCGAGCTGCCCGGCCGCTGGCGGCACGCCGACGGCCTGCTCGGCACCGCCGTCCTGCTCCCCCGCTGACCCGCGACCCCGCTGACCCCGCTGACCCCGCTGCGCGAGCCACGTGAAGTCGGCTCGCGCACCGTTCCAGAGGCTTGCACACCCCTCGGACGGTGCCTCCACCGCAGGAACCCCCGCCACGCCCCGCCGAGCGACAGCCAGCCCACGTCACGTGCTCATCGGCAACCCCACGGCGCGGCGGGTCAGGCGGCGAGGTGCTGCAGCACGTGCCGAGCCACCTCGGTGCGGCCCTCGGCGACGCAGCCGTGCCGGACGCCGGGCAGCAGGACGAGCCGGGCACCGGGCACGCGGTCGGCGAGCACCTCGGCGCCGGCGGCGGGCACGAGCTGGTCGTGGGCGCCGTGCAGCACGAGGGTGGGCGCCTCGATGCGGGGGCAGAGGTCCCAGCCGTCGTGGCCGGTGCTGGCGGCGAAGTGCAGGCGGGTGGCGCGGCGGTCGACGTGCGGGAGCAGCTGCTCGGTCCACTCGGGGTGCGCGGCGGCCCAGCCGGGCGACACCATGAGGTCGGTCATCGCGGCGCGGCCACCCGGCGAGGCGGCGCGCATCAGGGCGGCGATGGCGTGGTGCGGGCGGGGCACGTCGTGCGGGCCGCCGAGGCCGCTGCCGGCGAGCACCAGCCGGTCGACGCGCTCGGCGTGCTCGGCGGCCAACACCTGCGCCACGCGGCCGCCCATCGAGAACCCGAGCACGTCCGCCCGCTCGACGCCGAGCCCGTCGAGCACGGCGACGACGTCGCGGGCGAAGTCCGCGGTGGTCCAGGTCGTGGCGCTGAAGCCGTCGCTTCGGCCGGTGCCGCGCGCATCGAGCACCAGCACGCGGTGGTGCGCGGCGAGGTCGCCGGCGAGGTCGCCCCACATCGAGCCGGCGAGCGACTGGCCGGCGAGCAGCAGCAGCGGGGTGCCGGTGCCGCGGTCGTCGCACCAGGCCCGGGCGCCGTCCGGCAGGTCGACGGAGGTCATCGGCGGCGCACCACCAGGGGCAGGCCGCCGTGGGGGCGCAGCGTCACCAGGGCGTCGACCCGCGGCCGCACGACCTGCCCGCCGCGGACGACGGGCGACACGGTCCAGTCGCGCAGCAGCGCCGCGAGCGCCAGCACCGACTCGACGACGGCGAAGTCGCGCCCGATGCACAGGCGCGGCCCGAGGCCGAACGGCAGGTACGTCGGGCGCGGGGTGCCGGCGCGCTCCCCCGCGAACCGGCTCGGGTCGAAGCGCTCGGGGTCGGGCCAGTCGGCGGCGCGGCGGTGCAGCAGCCACGGGCTGATCACGACCAGCGTGCCGGTCGGGATGGCGACCCCGGCCAGCTCGTCGGGCTCGGTCGCGCGCCGGGTGACCACCCAAGCCGGCGGGAACAACCGCAGCGCCTCGTCGACCACCTGGCGGGTGAACGGCAGCCGGCGCAGGTCGACCCAGGTCGGCGGCCCGTCGAGGGCGTCGAGCTCGGCGTGCAGCTGCTGCTGCGCCTCGGGGTGCTCGGCGAGCAGCTGCAGCGTCCAGGCCAGCGACGACGCGACGGTCTCGTGCCCGGCGATCACCAGGGTCACCAGCTCGTCGCGCACCTGCTGCGGGGTCAGGCCGCCCTCGGCGTCGGCCGAGCGCAGCAGCAGGCCGAGCAGGTCGGTGTCGTGGTCGTCGAGCCCGCGGGCGCGGCGGGCGGCCACCAGCCGGGCGCAGGTCTCGTCGAGCACGGCGACGGCGCGGGCCAGCCGGCGTGCCGAGGGCAGCGGCAGCCAGGCCGGGCGCGGGGTGCGGGCGCGCTGCACGACGACCTCGAGCGCCTCCGCGACGGACGACACGACGCGCTCGCCGTCGGCGGCCAGGTCGTCGTCGAACAGGGTGCGGCCGACCACCTCGAGCGTGGCCTGCATGCACGCGGCGTCGACGTCGGTGACCGCGCCGTCGGGCAGCGCGTGCCAGCCGACCGACACCCGCCGTGCCGCGGCGACCGACTGCTCGGCGACGACGTCGAGCGTGCCGTGGTGGAACGCCGGCTGGGCGATGCGGCGACGTCGTCGCCAGTCGTCGCCGTCCGCGGTGAGCAGGCCGGCGCCGGTCACGGCCGACAGCGCGCCGTACTGCACGGTGTCCTTCGACCACGCCCGCGGCCGCTCGACCAGCACCCGGCGGACGGCGGCGGGGTCGTTCACCAGCAGCGCGGCCCGCCCCGGCATCGGGAAGGCCACGAGGTCACCGAACCGCTCGGTGGTGCGGGCCAGGTACCCGAGGGCGTCGCGCCGGATCGCCGGGACGTCGCGCACCATCTCGCGCGGCACCGGGCCGTCGACGTCCAGCGGCGTGTACCGGGCGTTGCGCCGCGCGCTCAGAGGTACAGCCCGGTCTGGCCGGCGTCGACGCGCGGGGCGGCGACGGCGTGGATGTCGCGCTCGCGCAGCAGCAGGTACGCCGCGCCCTGCAGCTCGACCTCGGCGCGCTCGTCCGGGTCGAACAGCACCCGGTCGCCGCGCTGCACCTGCCGCACGTGCTGCCCGGTGGCGACCACCTCGGCCCAGGCCAGGCGCTTGCCGAGCGCCGCGGTGGCGGGGATGAGGATGCCCGACCCGCTGCGCCGCTCGCCGTCCTCGTGCTCGGTCGAGACCAGCACGCGGTCGTGCAGCATGCGGATCGGCAGGGCGCCGTCGTCCGACGCCGTCGGGGGCTGGGTCACGCCTGCGAAACTACCCGCCGGCCCGGAGTCGCTACCAACCGGTGGACCCCGGCCCGCCCTTGAACGGCCCGACGACGCGGTCGGTCACCCAGCCGCCGTAGAACCCGCCGGCCTGCGGGCGCACCGCCTCGCCGTCGACCGTGACGCTCGACATCCGGCCCGGGTAGAGCGCCAGGTAGCCGGCCAGCTCGCGGTAGCCCGGCGTCGGGTCGGGGTAGGTCCAGGCGGCCGCGGGCGCCACGACCGGCTCGCTCGCGCTGCCACCGACGACGTCGAGGTAGCTCGCCAGGCCCTTCCACTCGCAGTAGCTCTGGCCGGCGGCGGGGCGCAGCGCCTCGGCGTCCGCGTCGGCGAACGGCAGGTAGTACGTGGGTGGGTGGCTGGTCTCGAGCACCCGCAGCGCGGCCCGGGTGTCGACCACCACCCGGCCACCGAGCACCACGAGCACGTGCTCGGACGTCGGCTCGACGCGGGGCGGGCGCGGGTAGTCCCAGACCGACTCCTGGCCGGGCCCGGCCGGCTCCGGGACGACGCCGCGCGGCAGGGTCACCGGGGGCTCACGAGCGGCGCTTGCGCCAGACGACGAGCCCGATCAGCGCGAGCAGCGCGGCACCGGCCGCGACCAGCCGCTCGGTGCGCGGCTTGCCCTCGGGGGTGAGCGCCGCGTCGCGCGCGGTCTGCTTGACGTCCTCGACCGACCGCTGGGCGATCGACTTGGGGTGGATGCGCACGGCGAGCTCGTCGACGGTGCCGGCCAGGCGGGCCCGGGTCTGCTCGATCTCGGCCTCGATGTCCTCCGGGGAGGTGGCCTCCGGGCCGGGCGCTGCGCTCGAGTCGGTGCTCACGTGGGGCTCCTGCGGGGTTCGTCGGTCGTCGGGCGGCCGGGCGGTGGGGCGCGAGCTCGACGGTGGGCTCGCTCGCAACCGTATCGACGGCGGCGCGATCCGGCAGCCCGGGGAGCGCGGACGGCTCGGCGTGCGGCAGGATCCCCGGTGCAGACCGCCGCTCGCGACCCCAGGAGACCGCCGTGCCGAAGCTCGAGCCAGGTGACGCCGCCCCCGACTTCACGCTCGTGGACCAGGACGGCGGGTCGGTGAGCCTGCACGACCTGCGCGGCCGCAAGGTCATCGTGTTCTTCTACCCCGCCGCCATGACGCCGGGCTGCACCAAGGAGGCGTGCGACTTCCGCGACAGCCTGGTGCCGCTGCAGGCCGCCGGCTACGAGGTGCTCGGCATCAGCCCCGACGCCCCGCCGAAGCTCAAGCAGTTCAGCGACCTCGAGTCGCTCACCTACCCGCTGCTCAGCGACCCCGACCGGGCGACGCTCACCGCCTACGGCGCCTACGGCGAGAAGCAGCTCTACGGCAAGACCGTCACCGGCGTCATCCGCTCGACCGTGGTGATCGACGCGGACGGCGTGATCGAGGTCGCGCGCTACAACATCAAGGCCACCGGCCACGTCGCGTCGCTGAAGAAGGCGCTGGGCGTCGCGGCCTAGGGTCGGTCGCGAGCGGGAGTGGTGTAACTGGCAGCCACGCAGGATTTAGGTTCCTGTGCCTTCGGGCGTGAGGGTTCGAGTCCCTTCTCCCGCACCAGAAGTTCGAAGTTCGAACCCCGCACATGGGTCAAGACTCCGTAGCTGCCGCTCCGGCGTCTTTTTGTGGGAACTAAGTTCGAGGCCCGAGTCTCGGACCCCTTGTTCGGACTCTCCGGCGTGTCCTCGTCAAGCGACGCCGCGGCGCGCATCAGCCCTTCGCCAAGCTCGGTCCGCTGGGAGTGGTCGACCAGCACCGTGTCGTAGCGCGAGTCGATGGCGATCTCGCTGAACCAGATCTGTTGAACTCGCGCCGCACGTTGTCGTCGGCCATGCCGTACGCAGCGCCGACTTCGGCCGCGATCCTGCAGGCGGCCTCAATGACCTGCTGGGTCATGGCGTCGGTGGTCGACAGGCCAGCGATCTGCCCTTCGACGCGTTGGAGCTGTTCGGCAAGACGCGCCTGGTGCTCGCGGGCGATGTCGTCCGGGACGACACCGTTTAAGGCGTGGGTCGCCGAGAACCACTTCGATGTGCCGGCACGCGGGCGGCTGTCCAAGGCGCTCATCGAGCGGTACCGGGCCGCCGGCAATTAGCCGGACCCCGTCAGGGCCTGATCGGCCAGTTACCACCGGTCATCGTCAGATACCTAGACGTCCAGTCGCAGGCTTGCAGACTACGCAACACAATCGTCTGGAACGCCCAATGACCTAGGCGCTCACGACCGGTTGACTGTAGCCTTCGCTTCACAGTCATGAACATGGTGAGCCAGCGGGACACCTCGGCACCGGTTCGCCTCCCACCAGCTCCCGTGTTGTTGGGCAAATCCGGAGGTTTCGTGCGTCTTAGCAAACTCGCCATCACCAACCACACCCGAGTGCAGGATGTTCAACTGGAGGTGCGGCAACACCTGGTGCTGGTGGGCCCAAACGACGTTGGCAAATCCTCTATCTTACGTTGCCTCAACATGATTCTTGGCGCGAGCACTGCGCAGCTATACGGGGCTTTGACACCGGATGACGTGCGCGATCAGTCAGTGCCTCTGGTACTGGAAGTTGATCTGCAAGACTTTAGCGAGCACGACGAGGGGCTGTTCCCGGACGAGATCAATGTTATTGGTGACGTCAAGTCGATCACGCTTCGGCTTGAGGCCTTGTTTGATGCCCACGGCACGCTGTCCGTAGATCGGCGGGCGGTCGGTTCCGGGCACATGCGGCAGTTGTCCCGCCCGCAGCTTGACGCCATCGGCTGGACGTTGCTCAGTGCTACCGCCATGAGCCGGGACTTGCGCGAAGGCCGACGATCCGCCGTCGACGACATCCTGGAGAAGGTGGAGCTCGGAGGGGAACAAGCCGATTTCGACGCGATTGCAGCGCAGCTCCAAGAGCAACTGCAGCGTTCATCTATCCTCGGTGAGCTGCGCTCAGGTCTCGCAGACCAGCTCTCTCGGGCTCTGCCGGAAACGGTCGGCCCGGATGATCTACTTCTTGTACCCGGTGCCACAGCCGACAGCGATGTGCTGAGTGATGTCCGCTTGCAGATTCTCAAGTCCGGCGTTCCTCGGAATCTTTCTGACCAGTCTGACGGTATGCGTGCGCTCTATGCTCTTGCCCTCTATGACTTGGTCAGCGTCGGAGCCAACGTCGTCGGCATTGACGAGCCAGAGGTGCATCTGCACCCGACGAGCCAGCGCAGCCTCGCTCGGTTGCTACAAGGCAGTGCCAACCAGAAGGTCTTGGCGACTCATTCTGCCGACATTGTCGGAGCGTTTCCGCCTGAGTGCATCGTCGCTGTACGTGCGGGAGGCGCTGTGGTGCAGCCTCAAGTGGACTTCCTCTCCGATAGTGAACGGCTGGTGGTGCATTGGTGGGTGCGAGACAAACTGGAGCCGCTCACAGCTCGCCGCGTCGTCGCAGTCGAAGGTGTCTCGGATCGCATCCTGACAGAGGCAGCTGCGAACTCAACTGGGCGCAATCTGGACAGGCTGGGAGTATCGCTGGTTGAGACTGACGGCTCGGGAGACATGGGCGCGATTATCAAGTTGTTTGGCTCGTCAGGTTTCGATATACCGCTATCCATTCTCATCGACAAGGACGCCACGAAAGACACCGCTAAAAAGCTTGGGGTCGCAGAGGCCGATCTGGCTCAACACTCGGTGTTTGTGTCGGACGCAGACCTTGAGGCCGAATACGTGCATGCCCTAGGTGTGGCTGCCGCCTGGGCGGCAATGGAAGACAGCGAGTTGTTCTCTCCGAATGAGTTAAAGACCTGTGCTGCATCTGGTCCGGGGGGAAGCCGAACCGAGGCCGACGTCGCGACGTTCTGTCGCGGTAAAAAGGGTTATAAGGTGCGCGCGGCGATAGCAGTGGCGCCGCTGTTGACTCCTGAGATCGTCGCTCGCATTAGCAGCATCAGCGAGCTGCTGGATGGGCTCGAGGTCATTTGATGTTTACTCCTACAGCAGCACAATTGCTCATTCGGCAGTATGAACAGCTAGGACTGATGGTCGTGGCCCCCGCCGGCTGCGGCAAGACGGAGGCTTTGGCTCTACGGGTGGCTGGCTTAATCGAGCGCGGCGTCGGCGGCGGCGGCAAGAGGATTCTCGTTTCGACTTTCTCAAATCGCGCCCGCGACAACATTCGGGACCGCATGCGCGCCTACCTGCCCACAGGGACATTGCGGGACCGAGTAACGGTTACTAACTTCCATGGGCTCTCGGCGCGCATCGTGCGAGCTCACGCTCGCACGATCGGACTCGACCCTGAAATAACACTGCCTGAATCTGACTGGGTAGGTGAGCAGTGCCGTCGCTGGGGTTGGGGCTGGGGGCAGATCGGTCCCGCCGCTCAGGCACTCAAGACTGCCAAGCAGCAAGCGCTCGACGACGTCGCCGTCGAGCGCCTGCTGCTGGACATGGGCGCCTCCGGCGCGGTTGAACTTGAGAGGGAACGACTGCTGCAGCACCGCCTGACCTACGACGACCTACCACGACTGGCCGAACTCCTTCTCACCAATGAATCGGTCGCCAGTCTCTATCGCAATCACTTTGATGCCGTTGTTGTCGATGAGTTTCAAGACCTGACACCTCAGCAGCTACGAATCGTGCAGGCAGTTGGTTACGGCAAGACGACGTACGCCGGCGATCTGGCTCAAGGAATCTACAGCTTTGCGGGCGCTGACCCGGCAACCATTGATGCAGCCATCCGGGCCGAGTGTCCGGAGGTGGTAGTTTTCCGCGAATCGCACCGGTCCGCCCCTGCAGTGCTTTCAGTTGTTAATGCATTATCGTCTCTAACTCATGGTGAAACGCTGACAGCAGCTGCACCTCATTTATGGCCAGGGGGTGGGCTAGCCGGACAAGTGGTCTTTGACAACGTCGAGCAGGAGGGTGCTTGGGCGGTCGCCTTCGCCCGCTTCGTTCTTGAGAAAGCGCCCAGCCAGCGAATCGCCATAATCTGTCGGAGTGGGCCCCGCCGGCAAGTTGTTGATGCTCTCGCTGAGCGTTCGACGCTACCTGTCTTCCGATGGGAGGACGGTGTTTTAGACACGGAGACGGCCCAGCTGGTGAAGACGCTGCTCTTGCGTCTAAACGCTGCCGAGGCGCTAGCCGCGGACGATCCGCTTGAGTACCTCCGCGAAGCGGCTCAGCTCAACGATGTTGCAGACATCGATACGCGTAAATACCTGTCTGAGGCCTTGATTTGGTGCTTGGACAGGCTACGAGATGGGCTGTCTCCGATTGCGATTCGGGATCGCATCAAGATCGGAGATCAGGAGACACTACTCAACTCACCCGGCTTGCACTTACTGAGTAGCCATCTAGGCAAGGGCCAGCAATTTGATTGGGTCCTCATCGTCGGCGCTGAAGATGGCGTCATTCCCGACTGGCGGTCGAGCACTGACGCGCAAGTACTAGAAGAGGCGCGCGTGCTTTCGGTCATGGTATCTCGCGCTCGACATGGTGTTGTCGTCCTGCATGCCCAACGGGTTGCTGACGCGCGCGGCCGTGTCCGTTCGAAAGCGGTAACCCGGTTCATGAATCATATGCAGACCGCGCCGCTTCTAAATAGGAACGAGGTGGCTGGATACCTTAGAGATCTTGACTGGTCGGCAGTTGCCGCCAGTTAGGTGGAGGTTACTTCGCTAACGGCTGCATATCGCCACCGAGGCAAGATCTGTAAGTGGACGGGGCCCGGGCCGCACGTCGCAGCCGCGCAACAACTCCGCGGGTGATCACAATGGAAGGGGATACCATGAGTGCAAGTAAAGAATATGAGCGCTTGACGCAGAGTCTTGTGGACCGACTGGCTGCCTTCTTCGGCGTGTTGACGGTTCGATGTATGAGCGACGTGCGATTGCAAGGTCGAGGAACCAAGAACCAGATCGATGTGATCTGGGAGGGCTATATTGATGGCGAGCTGCAGCGCGTGCTGTTTGAATGCAAGCACTACAAGCGCAAAGTTGATCAGGGCAAGTTGCATGCCTTCCGGAGCGTGCTCGACGACATCCAGGATGCCGTTCCAACATATGGCGTATTCGTTACCACGGTCGGTTATCAGTCGGGAGCGTCCTCACTAGCTGAGACGTACGGGCTCACGGTGCTTGAGCTGCGTGAACCAGCCCGACAGGATCTGGAGGGCCGGGTTACGCGAATAGATCTTACCGTCAATATGCGCATGGAGGTTATGGAGGAGTTGCAACTGGAGCCATCCGAACCGATCAATCCTAGCGAAATGTCCATCGAGCCAGACGAAGCGTCCATTCACTTTCCGGACGGTTCAGTGCGCTCCCTGCGCGACGTCATGACTCGTGATGAACGCAGCCCGCTAGATCAGCCGGCCACTCCGCCGCACCGCGTACAGCGAAACATGGAGCCAGGGACGGTCCTGCATTATGGAGAGGTGCGCATCCCCATCAAAGCCCTTCGCGGCGTCGTAGGCGATAGCGATAGCAGGTCAATGTCCACAATCGGCCCAGGCACTGAAGGCATAGCGCACATCCTGCGCGATGCAATCACGGGCGCCACGGTTTGGTTCGAGAAGGATGGGCATGTACGCGTGCTTGATTCTCCTAATGCAGCGTCCTGAAACTGCCGCGCGCTAGGGCTGTTGGCCGGGTCTACGCAACACGACACCGGCCGCCTTGAGTTCACGTCGAACGTCTTCGCGCTCAACCAAACCGCTCGGCCAACCGCGGACAAGACCAGCCCGTCTAATAAAGACTCATTGCGTCTGCAATGCGGTGGTAGCGGAGACCTTGCTCCCAAATTATCAGTCCAGCAGCACGGATCCGCTTCCGAACCGTCTGCTCGTGTACTCGCCAGCGTTCACTGAGCTCAGGCACCGTGGCTCCCACGAAGTACTGGGCCACGGGCTGGGCATGCTCAGCTTCGGACAGGCGGCGCTGGTTCTGCCGCGCGACAGTTATAGGTGGCCGGAGGCGGCGACTGGCTCGGCGGCCGAGTAACTCAGCGCAACGAAGAATGTCGGTGCGTAACCTCGAAGAGGGTCCCGTTAGGAGCACCGGTTGCAACCGTCCGCCCGGCTAGGTGACGCTAACCTCGACGGTGTGCCAGCCGGTGGCGCCGTCCGGGGCGGGCGGCGCCTCGTCGCCGGTCTGCGCGGCGCCGGTCGCGTCGGTGGCCCGCACCTGCAGCTCGTGGTCGCCGGGGGT
Source organism: Angustibacter aerolatus (assembly GCF_054776675.1). Lineage (NCBI taxonomy): Bacteria > Bacillati > Actinomycetota > Actinomycetes > Kineosporiales > Kineosporiaceae > Angustibacter > Angustibacter aerolatus. The sequence continues at coordinate 863 of NZ_BAAHBM010000091.1, read as the reverse complement.
CGCGTCCCACTCGTACACCCACTGCCGCCAGGTGTCGGTGCCGCCGCCGTCGCCGTGCCGGGCGGCCTGCCACGCGCCCTGGTCGACCCGCACCTCGACCCGCTCGACGCCCACGTGCTGCGCCCACGCGACGCCCGCCACCGCGACCCGCCCGGCCCGGACGCCGTCGCCCTGACGCGGCACGTCGATGCGCGAGCCGGTCTTGATCGGGCCCTCCGCCGACCAGCCGCGCGGCGTCCAGTAGCCCTCGGCGCGGTCGAACCGGGTGACCTCGAGGTCGGTGACCCACTTGGTCGCCGACACGTAGCCGTACAGGCCCGGTACCACCATGCGCACCGGGAAACCGTGCTCGACGGGCAACGGCCGACCGTCCATCGCGACGGCGAGCAGCGCGTCGCGGCCGGGGTCGGTGAGCGCCTGCAGCGGGGTGCCGGCGGTCCAGCCGTCGTGCGAGGTCGACAGCACCATGTCGGCGCCGGACGTCGGGCGGGCCCGGGCGAGCAGCTCGCGCAGCGGCCAGCCCAGCCACACCTGGTTGCCGATCAGGTCGCCGCCGACCTCGTTCGAGACGCAGGTCAACGTGACCATCCGCTCGATCATCGGCTGCCGCAGCAGCTCGGCCAGGTCGAGCTCGACCTCCTGCTCCACCATGCCGTGCACCCGCAGCCGCCAGTCCGCCGCGTCGATCTGCGGCACGCTCAGCGCGGTGTCGATCCGGTAGAACTCCTCGGCCGGCGTGACCATCGCCGACAGCCCGCGCACCCCGAGGTCGGTGCGCTGCGCGGCCGGCACCGGCTGCGGCGGCGTCGGCAGCACCAGCGCGGCCCGGCTGCGCCGGGCGGCCCGGGCACCGCGGGCGACGC
>NZ_BAAHBM010000090.1:0-11939 GCF_054776675.1 Angustibacter aerolatus | reverse complement strand
CCCCGAGCGCCCCGGCCGCCCGTCCCGGTCGCCCGGGTCCCGCGCAGCCGGCGCAGCCCGCGCAGCCTGCTCAGCCCGAGCAGCCGGCGCAGGGTGACGAGCAGGCGCCCGCCGCCCGCGCCGGTGCCCGTCCGGGTGCTCCCCGCCCGGGCAACAACCCGTTCGCGCCCAACCAGGGCATGCCGCGCCCCGGCGGCCCGCGTCCGGGCAACAACCCGTTCGCCTCGAACCAGGGCATGCCGCGCCCGCAGGGCGGTCCCCGTCCGCAGGGTGCGCCGCGTCCCGGCGGCACCGGTGCAGCCGGTGGCCCGGGTCGCCCGAACCCCGGCATGATGCCGGCCCGCCCGGCCACCGGTCGTCCCGGTCCGGCCGGCGCCGGTCGCGGTGCGCCGGCTCGTCCGGGCCAGGGTGGTCGTCCCGGTGGTGGTGGCGGCTTCGCCGGTCGCCCCGGTGGCGGCGGCGCGCCCGGTGGTGGCGGCGGCTTCGCCGGCCGTCCCGGTGGTGGCGGTCGCGGCCCGGGTGGCCGCGGCGGCACGGCGGGTGCGTTCGGTCGCAGCGGCGGTCGTCCGGTCCGCGGTCGCAAGAGCAAGCGCGCGAAGCGCCAGGAGTTCGAGCAGATGCAGGCGCCGACCATCGGTGGCGTCTCGGTGCCCCGTGGTGACGGTCGCACCGTCGTCCGCGTGCGTCGCGGCTCGTCGCTGACCGACTTCGCCGACAAGATCGGCGCGAACCCGGCCAGCCTGGTCACCGTGCTGTTCACGCTCGGCGAGATGGCCACGGCCGTGCAGTCGCTCGACGAGGACACGTTCCGCCTGCTCGGCTCCGAGCTGGGCTACGACGTCCAGGTCGTGTCGCCCGAGGACGAGGAGCGCGAGCTCTTCGACTCGTTCAACATCGACCTCGACGCCGGCATCTCGGGCGAGGACGACGACGACCTCGAGGCGCGCCCGCCGGTGGTCACCGTCGTGGGTCACGTCGACCACGGCAAGACCCGCCTGCTCGACGCGATCCGCAACGAGGACGTCGTCGCCGGCGAGGCGGGCGGCATCACCCAGCACATCGGTGCCTACCAGGTGCACCGCGTGCACGAGGGCGTCGACCGGCCGATCACCTTCATCGACACCCCGGGCCACGAGGCGTTCACCGCCATGCGTGCCCGCGGCGCCAAGGTGACCGACATCGCGATCCTCGTGGTCGCGGCCGACGACGGCGTGATGCCCCAGACGATCGAGGCGCTCAACCACATGCAGGCGGCCGACGTGCCGATCGTGGTCGCGGTGAACAAGATCGACGTCGACGGCGCGAACCCCGCGAAGGTCCGCCAGCAGCTCACCGAGTACAACCTGGTGGCCGAGGAGTACGGCGGCGAGACCATGTTCGTCGACGTGTCGGCCCGTCAGGGCACGAACATCGACGGGCTGCTCGACGCGGTGCTGCTGACCGCCGACGCGGCGCTCGACATGCGCGCCAACCCCGACAAGGACGCCCGCGGCATCGCGATCGAGGCCAACCTCGACCGCGGGCGCGGTGCGACCGCGACGGTGCTGGTGCAGAGCGGCACGCTGCACGTCGGCGACGCGATCGTCGCCGGCGCGGCGCACGGTCGCGTGCGGGCCATGCACGACGAGCACGGCAACACCGTGCAGGAGGCGACCCCGTCGCGTCCGGTGCAGGTGCTCGGCCTGTCGTCGGTGCCGCGCGCCGGTGACACCTTCGTGGTGGCGCCGGACGACCGCACCGCCCGGCAGATCGCCGAGCGTCGCGAGTCGGCCGACCGGCAGGCCTCGCTGGCGAAGGCACGCAAGCGGATCAGCCTCGAGGACCTCAACGAGGCGCTCGCGGCCGGCAAGGTCGAGACGCTGAACCTGATCCTCAAGGGCGACGTCTCGGGTTCGGTCGAGGCGCTCGAGGACGCGCTGCTGCAGATCGACGTCGGCGACGAGGTCGAGCTGCGGATCATCGACCGGGGTGTCGGCGCCATCACGCTGAACAACATCAACCTGGCGATGGCCTCGGACGCGATCATCATCGGCTACAACGTGCGGGCCGAGGGTCAGAACGCCGACGTGGCCGACCGCGAGGGCGTCGAGATCCGCTACTACTCGGTCATCTACTCGGCGATCGAAGAGGTCGAGGCGGCGCTCAAGGGCCTGCTGAAGCCGGAGTACGAGGAGGTCCAGCTCGGCACCGCCGAGATCCGCGAGATCTTCCGGTCCAGCAAGTTCGGCAACATCGCCGGCTCGATCGTCCGCAGCGGCGAGATCCGCCGCGGCACCCGGGCCCGCATCACCCGGAACGGGGTAGTGGTCTCGGAGAACGTCGAGATCGCCGGCCTGCGCCGGTTCAAGGACGACGTGGTCGAGGTCCGCGAGGGCTTCGAGTGCGGCATCAACCTCGGGTCGTACAACGACCTCCAGCTCGAGGACCTCATCTCGACGTACGAGATGCGGGAGAAGCCGCGCAGCTGATCGCAGCCGCCGGGGGCGGGCCACGCGCCCGCCCCCGGCCTGCGGCAGCACGCCGTCCCACCGATCGACCGAACGCCCCGGGCCGTCCGCGGCCCCGCACGTCCACGCACCGGAGGCCAGCACCGTCATGAGCGACCACGCCCGCGCCCGCAAGGTGGCCGACCGCATCAAGGTCATCGTGGCCGAGACCCTGGAGCGGCGGGTCAAGGACCCGCGGCTGGGCTTCGTCACCGTCACCGACGTGCGCGTCACCGGTGACCTGCAGCACGCCTCGATCTTCTACACCGCCTACGGCTCCGACGAGGAGCGCGAGGCCACGGCCGCCGCGCTGGCCAGCGCCACCGGGATCCTGCGCCGCGAGGTCGGCAAGGGCGTCGGCCTGCGGCTCACCCCGAGCATCGAGCTGCTGCCCGACGCGGTGCCCGAGAACGCGACGCACCTCGACGAGCTGCTGCGCACCGCCGCCGAGCGCGACGCCGAGGTGGCCCGGCTGGCCGCCGAGAGCGCGTCGGCGAACGCGTTCGCCGGCGACGCCGACCCGTACAAGCGCAAGGACGACGACGAGGAGACCCCGGCCGGGGACGACGCGTGAGCGCCGTGGACGGGCTGGTGCTCGTCGACAAGCCCGCCGGCTGGACCAGCCACGACGTCGTCGCCAGGCTGCGCCGCCTGGCCGGCACCCGCAAGGTCGGCCACGCCGGCACCCTCGACCCGATGGCCACCGGCGTGCTCGTCGTCGGCGTGAACCGGGCGACCCGGCTGCTCACCCACCTGGTGGGGGCCGACAAGACCTACCGGGCGACGGTGCGCCTCGGGCAGGCCACGGTCACCGACGACGCCGAGGGCGAGGTCACGCAGACCGCCGACCCGGCCGCCGTCGCGGCGCTCACCGCGGCGGACGTCGAGCAGGCGCTGGCCACGCTGCGCGGCCCGATCGAGCAGGTGCCGAGCGCGGTGAGCGCGATCAAGGTCGACGGGCAGCGTGCGTACGCCCGCGTGCGCTCCGGCGAGCAGGTGGCGCTGGCCGCGCGACCGGTCACCGTGCACCGCCTCGACCTGCTCGGCAGCCGCCCCGGCGACGGTCTGCTCGACCTCGACGTCGAGTGCGACGTCAGCTCGGGCACCTACGTCCGCGCGCTCGCCCGCGACCTCGGCGCCGCACTCGGGGTCGGTGGCCACCTCACCGCGCTGCGCCGCACCCGCGTCGGCCCGTACGACCTCGACCGCTGCCGCACCCTCGAGCAGCTGGGGGAGTCGTTCACCGTGCTGCCGCTCGCCGAGGCCGCCCGCGCCGCCTTCGCCGTCCGCGAGCTCACGGCCGACGAGGCCCGCACGCTGCGCTTCGGCCAGCGCCTCTCGCCGTCCGGGCTGCCCGCGCCGGTCGCTGCGTTCGACCCCGACGGCACGCTCGTCGCGCTGCTCGAGGACCGCGGCGACACCGCCCGGTCGCTGCTCGTCGTCCCCACCGACTGAGCCCCACCACCCCCCTCGCACCACCCTCCTGCCGAGTTGCCGCTTCCGGGGCCTCGGGGGCTTCGGCGTGCCCCGGAAGCGGCAACTCGGCCCCGGAGTTGACGTCGATGCACTGTCGATATATCGTCGAGTCATCGCCACTCGGTCGACGAGTGTCGAGGAAGGAGCACCACCATGCAGCACTTCACGAGCGCCCCGACGTGGCGCATGCACGACCAGCCCGGGCCCGAGGGTCCGGACGAGCACGACGAGACCCACGGCCACCGCCACGGGGGACGGGGCGGGCGGCGCGGCCGCCGGGGCCCCGGTCCCGGCTTCGGTCCTGGGTTCGGGCCCGGGTTCGGCCCGGCGTCCGGTCCCGAGGGACCGTTCGGACGAGGCGGCCCGCACCGCGGCGGCGGCCGTCGCTCTGGCCGCGGCGGGCGCGGCGACGTGCGCGCCGCGATCCTGCTGCTGCTCGACGAGCAGCCCATGCACGGCTACCAGCTCATCCAGCAGATCGTCGAGCGCAGCGGCGGCGTGTGGACCCCGAGCCCCGGCTCGGTCTACCCCGCGCTCTCGGCGCTCGAGGACGAGGGGCTGGTGACGTTCGAGCGGGTCGAGGGTCGCAAGACGGCGAGCCTCACCGACACCGGCCGCGCGCACGTCGAGTCGCGCCGTGCCGACCTCGGCGCCCCGTGGGACGACGTCAGCGGCGGCGTGAGCGACGAGGCCCGCGACCTGCGCGGCGAGATCGGCGCCGTCATGGGCGCCGCCCGCCAGGTGAGCCACGTCGGCACGTCCGAGCAGGTCACCCGCGCGGCGCAGGTGCTGGTCGAGGCCCGCAAGGCCCTCTACCGGATCCTCGCCGAGGACGACGGGGCCTGATCCCGCACGACGCGTCCTCCGGTGCGCGCCACGTGCAGTCGGTCGCGGCACCGTCCGAGGGGTGTGCACGCCTCTCGGACGGTGCCGCAACCACGTGCGGCCGCGGTCAGTCCTCCGCCGGCTCGTGCCGGTCGGCGTTGGCGTGCACCGCGTCGCGCAGCCACTGCGCGAGCCCGGGCTGCCGGTCGTCGTAGTGCGCGGTGAACCGCGGGTCGCTCACGTACAGGTCACCGAGGCCGCGGTGCATCGGGTAGCCGCAGTCGTAGAACGCCGCGAGCCCCGCCCGGTGCTCCTCGGCGAGGTCCATCGCCTGGGTCGAGGTCGGGTCGACGCCGTCGGCGCACGCCGCGGCCAGCCGGGTCTCGAGCGCCTCGGACGCGGCCATCACCCGCCGCCAGTCCTCCTTGCCGTAGCCGGCCGTCCGCTGCTGCGACTGCGCCCAGGCGTCGGTGTCGCCCCAGCGCCCGCGCGCCTCGGCGGGGTAGCCGTCGCCGAGCCACTGCTCGCCGAAGACCTCGAGCTGCTCCTCGGGTGTCAGGTCGATGCCCATGTCGTGTGCCTCCGTCATCCGCTCCAGATGGGTCCGGACGTCGTGCAGGTGGGCGATGCGCTCGCGCACCAGCCGCAGCTGCTCGCGCAGCAGGGCCGGCCGGTCGGTGCCGTCGAGCACCTGCGCCACCTGCTCGAGGGTGAAGCCGAGCTCGCGGTAGGTCAGCACGTCGCGCAGCCGCGCCAGGTCGGCGTCGCCGTACTGGCGGTAGCCGGCCGCCGTGCGGGTCTGCGGCACCACCAGCCCGACCGCCTCGTAGTGGTGCAGCGTCCGCACGCTGACACTGCTCATCGAGGCGACCTGCCCCACCGTCCAGCTCACCGTCTCGCTCCGTCCCTCGACGTCGTCCGACCCCCACCGTGCAGCCTCACGCGGCGTCGGGGTCAACCCGGGTGCTGCGGCCGCGGCCCGCCTGGCACGATGACACCGTGCTGCGATGGGACGACCTGCCCGACGTGCCGGCCGACGTCGGGCCGTGCGTCGTCACGCTCGGCAACTTCGACGGCGTCCACGCCGGTCACCGCGCCGTGCTCGGGCGGGTGGTCGAGCTGGCGCGGGCGAACGGCGCGACCGCGGTGGCCGTCACCTTCGACCCGCACCCGCTGGCCGTGCTGCACCCCAACCGGGCGCCCGAGCTGATCACCGGCCTCGACCAGCGGCTCGAGCTGATCGCCGACGCCGGCGTCGACGCCGCGCTCGTGCTGCCGTTCACCCGCGAGCTGGCCGCCCAGACCCCGCGCGAGTGGGTGCAGGGCACGTTCGTCGACGTGCTGCACGCGCACACCGTCGTGGTGGGCAGCGACACCAGGTTCGGCGTCCGCAACTCCGGTGACGTCGGCACGCTGCGCGAGCTGGGCGCCGAGCTGGGCTTCGACGTGGTCGTGGTCGACGACGTCGCGCCGGCCGACGACCAGCGCCGGTGGTCGTCGTCGTGGGTGCGCGAGCTGCTGCGCAGCGGCGACGTCGACGCGGCGGCGCGGCTGCTGGGGCGCCCGCACCGGGTGACCGGCGAGGTGGTGCACGGCGACCACCGCGGCCGCGAGCTCGGCTACCCGACGGCGAACCTCTCGCCGCACTCGGAGGGCATGGTGCCCGCCGACGGCGTCTACGCCGGGTGGCTGCTGCGCACCGGCCTCGACGAGCGCGACCCCGAGCGGCTGCTGCCGTGCGCGGTGTCGATCGGCACGAACCCCACGTTCGACGGCGTCGGGCGACGGGTCGAGGCGTACGTGCTCGACCGCACCGACCTCGACCTCTACGGCGAGACGATCACCCTCGAGCTGGTGGCGCGGCTGCGCGAGACCCTGCGGTTCGAGTCGGTCGACGACCTGCTGGTGCAGATGGAGCACGACGTCGCCGAGTGCCGCGACCTGCTCAGCAGCGGGCTGGTCCCGACGCCGTCCGACGGCTGATATCGTGGACGGGCCGTCAGATCGGCCGCGGAAGCAGAGAGAGCCCGGGTGGACGTGCCCCGGCGCACCGCGCAACGAGTGAACCCGAGGAGAGCAGTGCCACTGGACGCCGCCGTCAAGACCAAGATCATCGCCGACTACGCGACGCACGAGGGCGACACGGGTTCGCCCGAGGTGCAGGTCGCGATGCTGTCGCAGCGCATCCGCGACCTGACCGAGCACCTGAAGGAGCACAAGCACGACCACCACAGCCGTCGTGGTCTGCTCCTCCTGGTCGGCCAGCGTCGCCGGCTGCTGAACTACCTGAAGGACAAGGACATCGAGCGCTACCGGTCGCTGATCGAGCGCCTCGGCCTGCGTCGTTGACGCCCCGCGCCGCGCCCCCCACGGGGCGCGGCGCGCGTGCGTTCCGGGCCGGTGGGCCCGGGTCGCACCTGCACGACGGCGGGCACCAACGACGAGTGGCCGCCGACGACGAGATGCACCAGATGAAACGGAGAGTGACCCCGACATGGAGGGTCCCGAGATCCAGTTCGCCGAGGCCGTGCTCGACAACGGCACGCACGGCAAGCGCACCGTCCGGTTCGAGACCGGCCGCCTCGCGAAGCAGGCCGCCGGCTCCGCCGTCGCCTACCTCGACGACGACACCATGCTGCTGTCGGCCACCACGGCCGGCAAGCACCCCAAGGACCACTTCGACTTCTTCCCCCTGACGATCGACGTCGAGGAGAAGATGTACGCCGCGGGCAAGATCCCCGGCTCGTTCTTCCGCCGCGAGGGCCGCCCCAGCACCGACGCGATCCTCACCTGCCGCCTGATCGACCGGCCGCTGCGCCCCTCGTTCGTCAAGGGCCTGCGCAACGAGGTCCAGGTCGTCATCACGGTGCTGGCGCTCAACCCCGACCACCAGTACGACGTGCTGGCCATCAACGCGGCGTCCATCTCGACGCAGCTGTCCGGCCTGCCGTTCTCCGGCCCGATCGGCGGCGTCCGCGTGGCGCTCATCGACGGCCAGTGGGTGGCGTTCCCGAACCACAGCCAGATGGAGCGCGCCGTCTTCGACATGGTCGTCGCCGGCCGCGTCGTCAGCACGAAGGACGGCGACGACGTCGCCATCATGATGGTCGAGGCCGAGGCCACCGAGAACTCCTGGTCGCTGGTGCAGGGCGGCGTCGCCGCTCCCACCGAGGAGGTCGTCGCCCAGGGGCTCGAGGCCGCCAAGCCGTTCATCGCCGAGCTGTGCCGCGCCCAGGCCGAGCTGGCCGCCAGCGCCACCAGCACCCCGCTGACGTTCCCGACGTTCCCGGACTACCAGGACGACGCGTACGCCGCGGTCGAGGGCGCCGTGCTGGCCGACCTCGAGCAGGCCCTGCAGATCGCCGGCAAGGCCGAGCGCGAGGCGCGCATCGACGAGATCAAGGCGTCGGTGCAGTCGCAGCTCGCCGAGCAGCTCGCCGGTCGCGAGAAGGAGATCTCGGCGGCCTACCGCAGCGTGCAGAAGAAGCTCATCCGCCAGCGGATCCTCAAGGACCACGTCCGCATCGACGGCCGCGGCCTGAGCGACATCCGCCAGCTGGGCGCCGAGGTCGAGGTCGTCCCGCGCGTGCACGGCTCGGCGCTGTTCGAGCGCGGCGAGACCCAGATCCTGGGCATCACCACGCTGAACATGCTCCGCATGGAGCAGCAGCTCGACACGCTCTCGCCCGAGACGCGCAAGCGCTACATGCACAACTACAACTTCCCGCCGTTCAGCACCGGCGAGACCGGCCGCGTGGGCTCGCCCAAGCGCCGCGAGATCGGCCACGGCGCGCTCGCCGAGCGGGCGCTCATCCCGGTGCTGCCGAGCCGCGAGGAGTTCCCCTACGCGATCCGCCAGGTGTCGGAGGCGCTGAGCTCGAACGGCTCGACGTCGATGGGCTCGGTCTGCGCCTCGACGCTGGCCCTGCTGAACGCCGGCGTGCCGCTCAAGGCGCCGGTCGCCGGCATCGCGATGGGTCTGGTCAGCGACGAGGTCGACGGCGAGCCGCGGTACGCCGCGCTCACCGACATCCTCGGCGCCGAGGACGCCTTCGGCGACATGGACTTCAAGGTCGCCGGCACCAAGGAGTTCGTGACCGCGATCCAGCTCGACACCAAGCTCGACGGCATCCCCGCGTCGGTCCTGGCGAGCGCGCTGCAGCAGGCCCGCGAGGCCCGCCTGCACATCCTGGACGTCATGGCCGAGGCCATCGACGAGCCCGACGAGATGTCGCCGTTCGCGCCCCGCGTCATCGCGGTGCACGTGCCCGTCGACAAGATCGGCGAGGTCATCGGGCCGAAGGGCAAGATGATCAACCAGATCCAGGACGACACCGGCGCGCAGATCTCCATCGAGGACGACGGCACGGTCTACATCGGCGCGACCGACGGCCCCTCGGCCGAGGCGGCGCGGAACATGATCAACGCCATCGCCAACCCGACCATGCCGGAGGTCGGCGAGCGCTTCCTGGGCACCGTCGTGAAGACGACGACGTTCGGTGCGTTCATCAGCCTGCTGCCCGGCAAGGACGGCCTGCTGCACATCTCCGAGATCCGCAAGCTCGTCGGCGGCAAGCGGATCGACAGCGTCGACGACGTCCTCGCGGTGGGCCAGAAGGTGCAGGTCGAGCTCAAGGAGATCGACCCGCGCGGCAAGCTCAGCCTGGGTGCCGTGGTCGGCGACGACGCGGCCGAGGGCTCGGTCGACGTGACCAGCACCGACGCGCCGGCCGGCGTCTGACCGTGCCCGGAGTCCCGCTGCCGCTCACTCGCGGGACCAGCACCGTCGCCGGGGAGGCGGAGGGCGCACTCGTGCGCCGCACCGTCCTCCCCGGCGGCGTGCGCGTGCTCACCGAGCACGACCCGGCGGTGCGCTCGGCCACGCTCGGCTGCTGGGTGGGCGTGGGCAGCCGCGACGAGGCCCCCGGCTTCCTCGGTGCCACGCACTTCCTCGAGCACCTGCTGTTCAAGGGCACCGCCCGGCGCAGCGCGCTCGACATCGCGGTGGCCTTCGACGCCGTGGGCGGCGAGGCCAACGCGGTGACCGGCAAGGAGCACACCTGCTACTACGCGCGGGTGCTCGACGAGGACCTCCCGCTGGCCGCCGACGTGATCACCGACATGGTGACCTCGGCGACGCTCTCGGCCGAGGACGTCGACTCCGAGCGCGGCGTGATCCTCGAAGAGCTCGCGATGAACGACGACGACCCGGCCGACGTCGTGCACGAGAAGGTCGCGGAGGCGGTGCTGGGCGACCACCCGCTGGGCCGCCCCATCGGCGGCACGGCTGAGACCATCGCGGCGATCGACGCCGCGCACGTGCTGGGCCACTGGCGCCAGCACTACACGCCGGACATGCTCGTCTTCACCGCCGCGGGGTCGGTCGACCACGACGCGCTGTGCGAGCTGCTGCAGCGCGAGCTCGAGCGCAGCGGCACCGTGCTCGACCCGTCCGCCGACCCGGCGGGCCGGCGGCACGCCACGGCCGTCGCCGCGGGCACGCACGGCGCCGGGCGCCACGTCGTGGTGCGCCGCGCCACCGAACAGGCCAACGTCGTGATCGGCACCACCGCGTTCACCGCGACCGACGAGCGGCGCTACGCCCTGTCGGTGCTGAACGCGGTGCTGGGCGGCGGCATGAGCAGCCGGTTGTTCCAGGAGGTGCGCGAGAAGCGCGGCCTGGCGTACTCGGTCTACTCGTTCGCCTCCAACTACAGCGACTCCGGCTACTTCGGGCTGTACGCCGGGTGCACGCCGGGCAAGACCGACCAGGTCATCGAGCTGATGACCGCCGAGCTCGAGCGGCTGGCCGAGCACGGTCTCGACGACGACGAGCTGGCGCGAGGCATCGGGCAGCTGCGCGGCGGGCTGGTGCTCGGCATGGAGGACACCGGCTCGCGGATGACGCGGCTGGGCAAGGCCGAGCTCGTCTACGGCGAGTACGTCTCGCTCGACGACGCACTGGGCCGCATCGGGTCGGTGACCGCCGCCGACGTGCAGCAGGTCGCCGCCGACCTGGCCGGGCGTCCGCGCTCGCTCGCGGTGGTCGGCCCGTTCGACGAGGACCGGACCTTCCGGCTGTGACCCGGCGGGTCGCCGTGGTCGGCGCGGCCGGGCGGATGGGCCGCGAGGCCTGTGCCGCGGTCGACGCCGCCGACGACCTCGAGCTGGTGGGCCGCTACGGGCGCGGCGACGACCTGGGCGACCTGGGCGGCGCCGACGTCGTCGTGGAGCTCTCGGTGCCGTCGTCCACGCTCGACAACGTGCTGCACTGCGTCGAGCGCGGCGTGCACGTGGTGGTCGGCACCACCGGGTGGGACGACGCGGCGCGCACCCGGCTGCAGGCGGTGCTCGACGAGCACCCGTCGGTCGGCGTGCTGCTCGCCCCGAACTTCTCGATCGGCGCCCTGCTCATGATGCGGTTCGCCGAGCAGGCCGCACGGTTCTACGAGTCGGTCGAGGTCGTCGAGCTGCACCACCCCGACAAGGTCGACGCCCCGAGCGGCACCGCCACCCGCACCGCGCAGCTGATCGCGGCCGCCCGCGCGGACGCCGGGCTGCCACCGGTGCCGGACGCCACGACGCACGACCCCGGCCACGCGCGCGGGGCGGACGTCGACGGCGTCCGGGTGCACGCCGTCCGGCTGCGGGGTCTGGTGGCCCACCAGGAGGTGCTGCTGGGGGCGCCGGGGGAGCAGCTCACCCTGCGGCACGACTCGTTCGACCGCGCCTCGTTCATGCCCGGCGTGCTGGCCGGCGTCCGCGCGATCGGCTCGCGGCCCGGCCTCACGGTCGGGCTCGAGCACGTGCTCGGGCTCTAGGACCCCTGCGGCGGGCGTGGTGCGCACCAAGGTGGTGGTCGGCGTCCTGCTGGTGGCGCTCGCGTTCTACGCCGTGACGATCGGCTGGCGCGGGGTGCTGCTGCTCGACGACGGCCGCCCGGTGCCGGTGCTGCTGGGCGTCGGGGTGCTGCTGCTGATCCCGCTGGGCGCCTGGGCCGTGGTGCGCGAGCTGCGCTTCGGGCTGGCCAGCGAGCGGCTGGGGCACGAGCTGGCCGAGCGCGGGGCGCTGCCGCCCGACGACCTGCCGCGCCGGCCCAGCGGCCGCGTGGTGCGTGCCGCGGCCTACGCCGCCTTCGCCCGCTACCGCGCC
>NZ_BAAHBM010000089.1:0-12003 GCF_054776675.1 Angustibacter aerolatus | reverse complement strand
CGCTCGGCCCGGTCGGCGAGGTCGGTGGCGCGCTGCGCGTCGCCGCTCGGCGCCTCCTCGACGAGCGCGGCCGCGGCCTGCACGTCGTCGAGCACCGACCGCGGGTCGGTGACGTACGCCGACACGTGCTCGAGCGCGTGCAGCAGCGTGCGGGCACGGTGCAGCCACGTGGTGAGCTGCACGTCGTCGCCCACGGCGACACCCCCTCCACGCCCCGTCGGACGTCCGTCCCCCTCGAGCCGCCACGCACCGGCGCGGCGGCCTCCCCGCGCACCACGTTACCGTGATGCCCTGGCACGGAGCGAGGCTCGGCGACACGGGGGTGCGGGTGCGACGGCTGCGGCGACGCGTGCTGGGCCGACGCGTGCTGGGGCTGCTGGCGCTGGTCGTGCTGCCGCTGACCGCCTGCGGCGACGACGAGTCGGCCCCTGACGCCACGGACGCCGCCCGGCTGCGCGCCGTCACCACCGACCTCGCCGCGCTGACCGGCACCGCGCCGAGCGCCCGCGCCGCGAGCACCGACGTGGGCTCGGCCGACGTGCCCTACCGGCGGGCCAGGGTGCGCGCCGACGCGGGGCGGCTCGACGCGCTGCTGCCGCTCGTGCGCCGGATGACGGGCGAGGGGTGGCGCCTCACCTGGGCCTCGTGCCGCGCGCCCGACACCGCCGGCAGCGCGCCGCGCGAGGTGCGGCTGCAGCTGGCCCGGCCGTTCGAGGGGCTGCCCGGCGGGACCGCGACGGTGCTGGCGGACGTCCGCGCCAGTGCGTACGCCGACGACTCGGGCGGCGCGGTCGTCGAGGCGGTCGTGCCGCACCACCTCGACACCTCCACCCGCTACCGGGTGCCGGACGCCGACCTCGACCTGGCCGCCAGCTGCCTGGCCGACCCGCCACCCGCCGCCGACCCCCGCCCGGCCGCCGTCGAGGGCGGCGAGCGCGTCACCCTCGCCGGCGCGCTCTAGCCGGCAGGCGGCTCAGGCCTCGAGCTGGTCGACGGCCCGGCGGAACACCCCGGGCAGGGCCCGGGCGGCCGGCACCAGCGCCGGGCGCACGGGCGGCACCCGGCTCGCCGCCAGCAGCGTCGAGGTGATGAGCCGGTAGCGGCGCGACACGTCGAGCCAGGCCTGCTCGTAGTCGCCGGGGCGCTCGGCGACCAGCGCGTCGACCAGCACGCGGGCGCTCGCCAGCGACACCGCGATGCCCTCGCCGGTCAGCGCGTCGACGTACCCGGCGGCGTCGCCGACCAGCAGCACCCGGCCGGCGACGCGGCGCGTCGAGCGCTGCCGCAGCGGTCCGGCGCTGCGCGCGCTGGTGGCCGGCGCGGCCGGCAGCCGCTCGGCGAGCCGCGGGAACTGCCGCAGGTGCTGCTCGAACGGGCCCTGGTGGTGCACGAGCAGCGCCACGCCGACCAGGTCGGGCGCGACCGGCGTCACGTACGCCTCGGCGTCGCGGGCCCAGTGCACCTCGACCAGGTCGGTCCACGGCTCGACGGCGAAGTGCCGGCGCAGGCCGTACCGGGCCCGCCCGCGCACCGGCGCGTCGAGCCCGAGCGCCGCGCGCACGGGGGAGTGCAGTCCGTCGGCGGCCACCAACCAGCGAGTGCGCAGCCCGGTGCCGTCGGCCAGCGACGCGTCGACGCCCTCGACGTCCTGCCGCACGCCGGTGACCCGGCCGGTGCGCACCTCGACGCCGGCGTCGCGGGCGGCCTGCAGCAGCGCCGGCTGCAGGGTGGTGCGCCGCACCCCGCGACCGGTGCCGTCGGTGAAGAGCGCGCGCGCCTCGCGGCCGCTGCCGTCGACGTACCGGATGCCGCGGAACGGCACGCCCGCCACGACGCCGGCCAGCTCGCGAACGGCCTCGACGGCGCCCGGCATCAGCCCCTCGCCGCAGGCCTTGTCGATCGGCCCGCTGCGCGGCTCGATCAGCGCCGTCCGCAGCCCGGCGCGGGCTGCGAGGGTCGCGGTGGCCAGGCCGGCCGGGCCGCCGCCGACCACCAGCAGGTCGGTGCCGGTCATGCGGCCGCCGGCATGGCCTCGGCCTCGGTCAGCGCGGCGCGCTCGGTGCGGATGCGCACGGTGAGCAGCGCCGCGTTCAGCACGGTGAACGCGACGGCGGTCACCCACGCGGTGTGCACCAGCGGCAGCGCCACGCCCTCGGCGACGACCACCACGTAGTTGGGGTGCGGCAACCAGCGGTACGGCCCGGAGCGCACGCGCGGCAGCCCGGGCACCACGACCACCTTGGTGTTCCAGCGGTGCCCCAGCGTGCCGATGCACCACCAGCGCACGGCCTGGGCCAGCACCACGAGCGCCAGCATCGTCCAGCCGAGCGCGGGCACGAACGGCCGGTCGAGCGCCAGCACCTCGACGACCATCGCCGCGAGGAACAGCGTGTGCAGGGTGACCATCACCGGGAAGTGCCCCTGGCCGCGCTCGAACCCGCCGTGCTGCATCGCCCAGCGCAGGTTGCGCTTCGAGACCACGAGCTCGGCGAGCCGCTCGACGCCGACCAGCAGCACCAGCACCACGAACCAGGCGGCGCTCACCATCGCAGCAGCACGAGCTCGGCGCAGAAGCCCGGCCCCATCGCCAGCAGCAGCCCGGGCGCACCGGCCGGGTGCTGACGCTTGACGAGCGTGTCGTGCAGCACGTGCAGCACCGACGACGACGACAGGTTGCCCACCTCGGCGAGCGAGGCCCAGGTGAGCTCGAGCGCGTCGTCCGGCAGCCGCAGCTCGGCCTGGATCGCCTCGATCACCTTCGGGCCGCCGGGGTGCGACACCCACCCGACGACGTCGTCGACCTCGAGGCCGTGGTCGCCGAGGAACCCGCGCACGTCGCCGCCGAGGTACGTCCGCACCAGGTCCGGCACCTCGACGCCGAGCACCACCTTGAGGCCCCCGGACCCGACGTCCCACCCCATGGCGCGCTGGGTGCCGGGGTAGAGGTGGCTGCGGCTGTCGACCAGCTCGGGGCCGTCCCACGTGACGCCGGGCGGTGGCTGCCGGTCGGCGCCGACCACGACGACCGCGGCCGCGCCGTCGCCGAACAGTCCGGACGCCACCAGCGCCGCCGTCGACCGGTCGTCGGCCTGCAGCGTCAGCGTGCAGAGCTCGACCGACAGCAGCACCGCGACCCGGTCGGGGTGACCGGCGAGCAGGTCGTGCGTGCGGGCCAGCCCCGCGGCGCCGCCGGCGCAGCCGAGCCCGAAGAGCGGCACCCGGTGCACGTCGGGCCGCAGCCCGATGCGGTTCGCGATGCGCGCGTCGAGCGACGGGATCGCCATGCCGGTCACCGTCGTCGTCACCACGACGTCGACGTCCGCCGGTCGCAGGCCGGCCCGCTCGAGCGCGCCGGTGATCGCCTGCGCCCCCAGCTCGGTCGCCACCTCGAGGAACGCGTCGTTGCGGGCGCCGAAGTCGCCCAGGTCGCGGTAGCGCTCGAGCGGCAGCGCCAGGTGCCGGGCGGCGACCTGCGAGCTCTCGTGCAGCCGGTGCAGCAGCTGGTGCGGGTGGTCGTCGCCCAGCACCACCTGCGCGAACGTCTCGGTGATCTCGCGCTGCTGGTAGCGGTGCGGGGGCAGCACCGGCTGCACGGCCGCCACCCGGCTGGGACTCACCATCGCCCGAGCATACGAGCGGCGCCTGCGGGCTGCCCGCCCGAGACGCGGTCGCGGCTGCGTAGGGTGCGTGCGTGATCGGGGGCCTGGTGCGCACCTCCCACCCCGGCCCCGGTCTGGCGGTGACGCTGCTGGCGACGGCGCTCGCGGCGGGTGACGGCGCGAGCGCGCTGCGCTGTCTGCTGGTGCTGCTCGTCGTGGGCGTCGGGCAGCTGTCGATCGGCTGGGCCAACGACTGGCTGGACGCCGGGCGCGACCGGGCCGTCGGACGCACCGACAAGCCGGTCGCGTCGGGAGCCGTGCCGGAGCACGTCGTGCGCGCCGCCGCGCTCGCGTCGGCCGCGCTGTCGGTGCCGCTGTCGTTCGCGCTCGGCACCGGAGCCGGGGCGGCGCACCTCGTCGTCGTCGCCTCGGGCTGGGCCTACGACCTCGGGCTCAAGCGCACCGTGCTGTCGTGGGTGCCGTACGCCACGGCCTTCGGCACGCTGCCGGCCGTCGTGCGGCTGGGGGTGCCGCCGGGCGAGGTGCCGCCGTCCTGGCTGGTGGTGGCGGGGGCGCTGCTCGGCGTCGGCGCGCACGTGGTGAACACGCTGCCCGACCTCGACGACGACCGTGCCACCGGCGTCTTCAGCGCGCCGTACCGGTTGGGGCGCAAGGGATCCGGCGTCGCGGCGCCGCTGCTGCTCGTGCTCGCCTCGGCGCTCGTCGTGTCGGGCACCGGCGGCGGTGCGCTCGGCGTCGTCGGCCTCGTGGTCAGCGCCGCGCTCGCGGTGGTGGCCGTGCTCGCGGCGCTGCGCGGGGTGCGCGGTCAGCTCACGGTGCTCGCCGCGGCGGGCATCGCGCTGGTCGACGTCGTGCTCGTCGTGGCGAGCGGGTCCGCCCTCACCGGGTGACGCCAGCGCCGGCACAGCGCCAGGACAGCGCGGGCCGCGAACGTCTCCTGCAGACGGCCGACCGGCGGCCGCAGGCGCGAGGAGGACCCGATGAGCACCCCCACCACCACCACCCGGCCGCAGACCGGCCCCACCGCCGTCCCGGACGCCGTCTGGGTGCCGCGGCGCGACGTCGTGGACCGAGGGCGCCGCTACCGGGTGCCGGCCGCGTTCGGCGCCGCCGGGCTGGTCGTCGGCAGCGCCCTCGGCGGCGGCACGGTCGCGATCGTGCACCACGTGCAGGCCGGGCAGCAGGCGCCGCTCGTGCCCGGCACCGGCCTGGCGACCTGAGCGGGCCGCGCGCGGCTCACTCGGCCGCGCCTGGCTCGGCCGCCGCCGTGGGGGAGTAGTCGCCGTAGGCGAACTCGCCGACGGCGTCGCCCGGCACCGCGGCCGAGACGCGGGCCGTGACGGCCCGCAGCTGCTCGACCGGCACCTTCGGCTCGCGGGCCGCGGTGAGCAGGCCGTTGCGCTCCTGCTGGGTGTCGGTGAGCTGCGTCCAGCAGAAGCCGACCACGGCGGGGCTGTCGAGCAGCGCGGTCACCAGGTCGCGGTACCCGGCGAGCAGGGCGTCGGCGTCCGGCACCGCGCCGTACCCGTGCCACCCGTCGTCGGTGGCCAGCGAGATGCCGCCGAACTCGCTGACCAGCACCGGCCGGTCCTCGCGCTGCAGTCCCTGCAGCAGCACCACCCGGTAGGCCGGCTGCGTGTTCGACAGCGTGTGCTCGACGGCGTCGCGGGTGCCGTACCGCTCGCGCAGCACCTCGCCGCGGCTGGTGTAGTCGTGCACGGTCACCACGTCGGTCACCGGCTGCTCCCAGCCGTCGTTGCCGATCACCAGGCGCTCGGGGTCGATCGCCTTCGTGAGGTGGAACAGCGCGCGCACGAACGCCTGCTGCGCCGGCGACCGCTCGAGCGCCGGCACGCCCCAGCTCTCGTTGACCGGCACCCAGGCGACGATGCACGGGTGGCTGGCGTCGCGCTCCAGCACCTCGAGCCACTCGCGGGTCACCCGCTCGACGGTCGTCGTCGAGTACTCGTACGCCGCCGGCATCTCCGCCCACACCAGCAGCCCCAGCCGGTCGCACCACTCCAGGAACCGCGGGTCCTCGACCTTCTGGTGCAGCCGGACGCCGTTGAACCCCAGCTCCTTCGCCAGCTCGACCTCGCGGCGCAGCGCGTCGGCGCTCGGTGCGGCCAGGTGGCTCTCGGGCCAGAAGTTCTGCGCCAGCACCAGGCGCAGGTAGTACGGCCGGCCGTTCAGCAGCAGGCGGTCGCGGGACGCCTGCACGCTGCGCAGCGCCGTGTAGCTGCCCACCTCGTCGAGCACCACCCCGTCGGCGCCGAGCAGCGTGAGCGTGGCGTCGATCAGCTCGGGCGACTCCGGCGTCCACAGCAGCCGCGAGTGGCCGAGGCTCATGTCGTGCTCCACGAGCGTGATCCGGCGCTCGATCTCGCCGCTGTCGGCGAGGTACGTGTCGTCGGCGACCACCTCGTCGTGGTGCCGCAGCACCACCCGCAGCCGCAGCCCCCGGTGCTCGTCGCGCCGCAGCCGCACGGCCAGCCCGATGCTGCGCGCGTCGACGTCCGGCGTCCAGCGCAGCGAGCGGATGCGGGCCTCGGGCACCTCCTCCAGCCACACCGGCTGCCAGATGCCCGACGTCCGGTCGTACCAGATGGCGTGCGGCTCGGGCTGCCAGTCCTGCTTGCCGCGCGGCTGCCGCAGGTCGGTCGGGCTGTCCTCGGCGCGCACCACGACCACCTGGCGCCCCGACGGGTCGAGGGTGGGAGTGATGTCGGCGGTGAACGGTGTGTGGCCGCCCTCGTGGTAGGCGACGGCGTGCCCGTTCACCCACACGTGCGCGCGGTAGTCGACGGCGCCCAGGTGCAGCAGCAGCCGGCGGCCCGGAGCGGCCGACGCCTCGACGACGCGCCGGTACCAGACGACGGGGTGGTGGCCGGTGTCGCCGATCCCGCTGGCCGGCGACTCGAACGGGAAGGGGACGACGATCGTGCGGTCGAACACGTCGTCGCGGCGCTGCCACTGCTGCGCCACGCCCTCGCCGGTGTCGTCGAACGCGAGGTCCCACTCGCCGCACAGGTCCTGCCACTCCGGGCGGGTGAGCTGCGGGCGGGGGTGCTGGCGTCCGTCCGAGGTCGGCATGCGTCCAGCATGCTGGCGTGCCGCAGCGGCGGCATCCTGGCGACGGGGTCGGCTCCACGGCCCACCACGACCCAGGAGGGACCCCTCGTGAGCGAGGACCAGACCACCCCGCAGGACCCGACGTCGCAGCACGAGCAGCCCGACACCGAGGGCGAGCAGATCGCCCACCCCGGCGTGACGTCCGACATGGGCGAGCAGCCCGACCACGGCGAGGACAGCTACCGCGGCAGCAACCGGCTCGAGGGCAAGCGGGCCGTGATCACCGGCGGCGACTCCGGCATCGGCCGGGCCGTCGCGCTGGCGTTCGCCCGCGAGGGCGCCGACGTGCTCATCGCCTACCTCGAGGACGAGGAGGAGGACGCGCAGGAGACCGTGCGCCTCGTGGAGGACGCCGGTCGCAAGGCCGTCACCTGCCCCGGCGACCTGCGCGACGAGAGCCACTGCCAGCAGGTGATCGACACCGCCGTGCAGGAGCTGGGTGGCGTCGACGTGCTGGTGAACAACGCGGCGTACCAGATGGTGCAGCCCGGTGGCATCGCCGACATCACGACCGAGCAGTTCGACCGCGTCATGAAGACGAACCTGTACGCGATGTTCTGGTTGTCGAAGATGGCGCTGCAGCACATGCAGCCCGGCTCGACGATCATCAACACCGCGTCGATCCAGGGCACCACGCCCTCGCCCGAGCTGCTCGACTACGCCACCACCAAGGGTGCGATCATCAACTTCACCAAGGGCCTGGCCCAGGGCGTCGCCGAGCAGGGCGTCCGCGTGAACGCCGTGGCACCCGGCCCGATCTGGACGCCGCTCATCCCGGCCACCATGCCGCCGGAGAAGGTCGAGACGTTCGGCGAGGACGCGCCGCTCGGCCGCGCCGGACAGCCCGCCGAGCTGGCGCCGGCGTACGTGTTCTTCGCCTCGCAGGAGTCCAGCTACGTCACCGGCGAGGTGCTCGCCGTCACCGGCGGCACCCCGCTCTGAGCCGGCACGCGCAGCAGCGCCCCGGACCCCTCGGGGGTCCGGGGCGCTGCCGTGTCGAGGATCGTCAGCCCTTGACGCCCGACCGCGAGACGCCCTCGATGATGAACCGCTGCGCCAGCACGTAGAGCAGCAGCACCGGCACGCTGGCGATCACCGCGCCGGCCATCAGCAGGTCGTAGCGCACGCTGTTCGCCGACTGCAGCGTCGACAGGCCCGCGGGCAGCGTCTGCGACTCGGGGCTGAAGAGCACGTAGACCGGCCAGAGGAAGTCGTTCCAGTTGGTGAGGAACGACAGCAGCGCCAGCGTCACCAGCGCCGGCTTCGACAGCGGCAGCACGACCTTCGCGAAGGTCTGCCACCGGTTCGCGCCGTCGAGCGTGGCCGCCTCCTCGAGCTCGGCCGGCAGCGACAGGAAGAACTGCCGGACGAAGAACACCCCGAACGCGCTGGCCGCCGTCGGCACGATCACCGCGACGAGGGTGTCGAGCCACTTCAGCTGCCCGACGATCAGGTAGTTCGGGATGACGAGGATGACCGGCGGCACGAAGAGCGTCGCGATGATGGCGCCGAACACGATCCGCTTGCCCCGGAACTGCATGCGCGCCAACGGGTACGCCGCCATCGCCGCGGTGGCGACGACGAGCGCCGCGTTGGCGGTGGCCGCGATCATGCTGTTGGCGAACCAGCGCAGCATCGGCGTGCCGGGGGCGTCCAGGATCGAGGTGTAGGCCTGCGTGGTGAAGGGGTGCGGCCACCAGGTGGGCGGCACCCCCGCCGCCTCGGCCCGCGTCTTGAACGACGTGATGAGCATGAAGAGCAGCGGGCTGACGAACAGCAGCGCCAGCAGGATCATGCCGACGTAGCGCAGCGTCCGGCCCGCGCCGCCGCTCCGCTTGTTCGCGGTCGGCGCCGCCGACGTGTCGCGACCCGTGGTCGCCGTGGCCGTGGCCATCACGCCTCCCTCTCGCGGAACAGCATGAACACGCCGACGCTCAGCAGCATCAGCACCACGGTGAGCACGTAGCTCATGGCGGCGGCGTCGCCCATCTGGAAGTTCGTCAGGCCGGTCTCGGTGATCTGGTAGATCGCCGTGCGGGTCTCGCGACCCGGTGCGCCGCGCGTCATGAGGTACGACTGCCCGAACATGTTCGCCGAGGCGATGATCGTGACCATCGTGACGAACGACAGCACCGGCCGCAGGCCCGGCAGCGTGACGTTGCGGAACCGCTGCCAGGCGTTCGCGCCGTCGACGCGGGCCGCCTCGTAGAGCTCCGGCGAGATGTCCTGCAGCCCGGCGAGGTAGATGACGGCGTTGAAGCCGAGCGTCCACCACACGGTGACGCCGATCAGCGCCACCCACGCCGGCGGCGTCGACGTCAGCCACGCGACGTGGTCGCCCAGACCGAGCGCCCCGAGGTACTGGTTCACCAGGCCGATGTTCGCGTCGAGCAGGAACCGCCACAGCGAGGAGACGACGGCGACGCCCAGCACGTACGGCGCGAAGTACAGCGCGCGGAACAGGTTGCGGCCCCTGAGCTTCGCGTTCATCAGCAGCGCGACCGCGAGCGGGACGACGAGCAGCAGCGGCACGCTGATCACCGTGAAGATGCCGGTCGCCCGCATGGCCTGCCAGAACGGCCCGGCGGTGACCGACCCCGCGGTGAAGAGCTTGGCGTAGTTGTCCAGGCCCACGAACGGCTTGCCCGGCAGCGTGTAGTCGTAGTCGTGCAGGCTGATCCACAGGCCGAACACGATGGGCGCGACCACGAACGCCAGGAACAGCACCAGGTACGGCGCGAGGAACAGCCAGGGCGCGATCCCGCTCCGCCCGGCCGGCCCCGCCTTCACCTTCCCGCTGCGACTCGGGGCCGCGGTCGCCGCGTCGTGCTGTGGCTGCGTCGCCACGGTCGACATGGTCAGGCCCCGAACTTCTTCTGGTTGGCCTGCATGAGCTGCGTGGCCTTCGACGCCGCGTCCTTCAGCGCCGCCTGGGGGGTCTGCTTGCCGAGGACGCCGTTCGCGACCGCGATCTCGAGCGTCTGCGACTGCACGTCGCCCAGGCCCGGCACCGGCGGCAGGAACTTCAGCTGCGCGATCTCGGCCGCGATCGGCGCCTGCTTGGTGCCCTTGACCGCCGCCGACTCCCGCACCGACTTGCGCGCCGGCACCATGCCCGCGCCCGCCCACTCGGCGGACTTCTGGCTGATCCAGTCGATGAAGACCTTCGAGGCCTGCAGCCGGTTCTCGTCCTGCGTCGCCTGCCTGGTCAGGTAGAAGTTGTGCGAGTTGGCCCAGACCGCGTTCGTCTCGCCGATCTTCGGCACCGGGGCCAGGGCGTACGGCAGCTTGGCGGCGTTCAGGTCGTTGATCTGCCAGATGCCGTCCCAGGTGACCGACAGCTTCTTGTTCTTGAACCCGACGTACTGCGAGTCGATCGCCACGTTCGACGGGCTGTAGCCCCGGGTCACCATGTCGCGCATCCAGGTGAGCGCCGCGACGCCCTGCTCGGAGTCGAACGTCGCCCTGCTGCCGTCGGTGGCGTACGGCTCGCCGCCGTTCTGCCACAGCAGGGACAGGAACATCAGGTGCGCAGGCCAGCGGGTCGGCATCCAGAACGGCTGGTCCTGGCCGCCCTTGCCCTTCAGCGCGTCGAGCGCGGCCTGGAAGGAGGCCTTGTCCGTCGGTGCCTCGGTGACGCCGGCCTTCGTGAAGTCGTCGGTGTTGTAGTACATCGCGAGCGAGTGCACGTCGAGCGGGATGCCGTAGCGGGCGCCCTTGAACTGCCCGGCCTGCCAGACCTCCGGCGTGAAGTCGGCCTCGCTCAGCCCGATCGCGGACGCGACGTCGTCGACCGGCACGATGATCTTGCGGACGGCGTTCGTCGCCAGCTGGTCGAGGTGCATGGCGCCGACGTCCGGGCCCTTGCCGGCGGTGACGGCCGCGGGCAGCCGCTGGTAGTACTGCGCCCACTCGATCGTGTTGCTGTTGACCGCGATGGTCGGGTGCTCCTTCTGGAACTGGGCGACCATCTGCTTCATGAACGGGCCGTCGCCGCCGGTGAAGCCGTTCCAGTACGACAGCGTGATCTTCGGGCCGTCGTACTTCGCCGTGAACGTGCCGGACGGCTTGGCGGCGCCAGCCCCTCCGGCGGCGTCGCTGGCCGACTTGCCGCCGCCGCAGGCGGTCAGCGCCGCGGCGGCGGCCGTGCCGACGCCGAGGCCCAGGAAGCCGCGGCGGGTCAGGTCGGTGGGTGCGTCGTGGTCGCGCATGGTGCTCCTCGTGGTTGCTAGCGAGAGATCCGGAGGTAGTCGAAGACCGCGGTGGCGCCGGCACCGCCGTGCGCCACCAGGCCGACGCGGACGTCGGTGCCGGCCGGCAGGGTCCAGACCCCGCCGCGCACCCAGTGCCGTCCGTCGCGGCTCGACCAGCCGCGCAGCCGGTGCTCGCCGTCGGCGGCCACGGTGTGCGTGATGCGCAGCCACGTGGTGGTCGACGGCGGGCCGACGATGGTGCCGCCGTACGAGAGCCGGTCGGCGTAGGGCGTCTCCTTGCCGAACTCGACCTGGCGGGTGTCCCAGATGGCGACGTGCGACAGCCGGGTGAACAGGTCGTCGCCGCCGTAGGCGATCAACCCGCCCTGCTGGAAGTTGCGGACGTCGTCGGTGCCGAGGTCGATGGTCAGCTTGGTCTCGGCGGTCCACGCGCCCTGCGGCGCGTCGCGCAGCAGCACGCCGGCGGTGTTGTCCGGCCCGGTCAGGTCGGCGGCCTCGGTCGGCCAGCGCAGCGCGCCGCCCGACACGGTGGCGGCGGCGTCAGGGCGCACCCACGACCAGCCGGCGCCGAGCGCGCTGCCGCTGAACTCGTCGCTCATCGACCGCACGAGCCGGCTGGGGACGACGTCGCGCACGACGCGGGTGACCGGCTTCGTGGACGCGAGCGCCGACAGGTCGTCGACGTGCACGCCGCGGCCCAGCGCGACCACGCCGTCGGCGCCGGACGCCGTGCCGAGCGATCGCGGCAGCCGCAGCGACAGGTCGGCCACGGGGTCGCCGAGCCGGGCGTGCGACACCTGCGCGCGGACGTCGCGGCCGCGCACCTGCAGCGACACCGCGTGCCACGCGCTGGTGCGGAACCCGGCCGGCAGCGCCGCGGTCGTGGTGCGGGCCGACCGGCCGGCGCCGGCCTGCAGGGTCACCGACCCACCCTTCGAGCCCGGGCCGGGCCGCACGGTGAGCGTCGCGTCGCCGGCGCGCACGCGGTAGGCCGCGCCGGTGGTGCGCACGTCGGCCTCGACCCGCGGGGCGCGGGG